>JAJDBZ010000034.1 GCA_029261095.1 Candidatus Omnitrophota bacterium
TGATAGAGCGCGGTGACCGGTTGCGGATAAAAAACCTTGTCACGGACGCCGATTTCGTCGGCGATCTTCAGGAGTTCGGAGTCGGATTGAAACCAGTGGTGGTAGTATTTCTCGACGCTCCAATCCCAACCTTCGGGTTGAAACCCACCGGCGAGCCCGCCTGGTTTTTCGGAGGCTTCATAGACAGTCACCTCATGCCCGGCTCCCGATAGGTCCCACGCGGCGGACAGCCCGCCCATTCCCGCACCGATGATGGCAATTTTCAATGTGTGATCCTTTTCTTTCGAGGTGTCCCCACGGAAAAACCACATCGGATGGGAATCCGATTGGGGAAAGGAACGAGGCGGAGCCACGTTCCAGCACCTCTGAGATTTCAGTAGCGGTAATAAAGATTCAACTCGTCCGGGTTTACCTTTCGGGAGAGGTTGTAGAAAACGGTCACATTATCGATGACTTTTTCTTCGTATGTGACCCCCAACTCCTCGAGGTCTTCTTTCACCGGCGCGATGAGATCGGGATCGTAATCGTTGTAGAGGGCATAGGCTCCCTCTTCGGCCTCTTCCGCCATTGTGGTGTACCGTGGGTATCGTTCGTGTCTCACCGGTCCGCCATGGACTGAGCCGATGATTTCTTCGTTGGTCAGATAGGTCACTGTGTGGGCAATCCAGTAATCGGTGAAGACAGCGGGGACTCCCTCCTCTTCCAGGAACTCAGTCACCTTTTCGGCGGTCCTGTCGGGCGGGTGGTTCAGAAAAGTCACGTGACCAAACAGGTTGGAATAAAGGAACAGACCGGCCCATAGCAAGGAGCCCAGAAGAAAACGGCTCCGACACCAGACCATTCCCTGGCCCAGGATCACGAACAGGGGAAGCATGAGGAAGGTGTAATATCGAGGGGTGAAGGATCCGCCCCCCCAGCGACCATACATGGCGAACAGGAGAGTGAGCAGGATCATCCCCACTGGAATCAAACCGGTCGGCTTTTCGCCACGAAGGGTCTCGACACACCCCGTCTTCGATTCCTCCAACCATTCGCGAATCGGAATCTCCGATCGAAACAAATGGAGCAAGACCGCGAAGATCACACCGCCGAGGATGAGAACCTTTGCGAAGAGCGGATCGAACTGGTCGAATTCGATGAACCGCGCGGAATCGTCCCGGACGCCGAGAAGGAAGGGGAACCCTTGTTCGAAAATGCGAACAAGCAGTTTCCCGGACATCTCGATTCGAGTCAGGTAATCCCATCCGCCCTTTGCCGCGTAACCCAAGTTCGCCCAGTTGTGGGTCAGATTGTACCAAAGGGCCGGGAACCATCCGATGAGGAAACCAGCAAGAGTTGCGATCCATCGAAGCGGGAAGAGCCAACCTCTCCCATACCAAAGGAGCCAGAGACCGCAGGGGATGGCGTAGATGACAATCGGAAAATGAATCCAGAATCCGAGGCCGAAAGCGAGACCCCACGCGAAGAGCTGGAGCCCACACCTCCATCCGCCTGGGTCATCTCGCGAAGTCAGGCTTAAGCTCAGCCACCAGAGAATCGCGCCGAGGCAAAAAGTTTCGTTGTAGTTCCCCCAGGATTTCAGATTGATGATGGTGAGGAAGACGGGCGGAATGGCAAGGAACAAGAGCGTCCAAATTCCTGACTCGGCCGAACCGGTCTTTTTGGAAACGGTGAAACCGAGGAAAAGAAAGAGCGCCACCAATGCGTACTCTGGCCACCTGATGAATCCCGAATGGAAACCAAAAAGCCGAAACATCCCACCAACCACAAACTGCATGGCCGAACCGACATAGTTCTCCCCGTAGAGAAACATAGGCGATTCCCCTTCAAATGCGATGTTTCTTGCCATTAGCCCCGCGATCGATTCGTCCGCATCGAGGGGGAGATCGGCGGATAATCGAACCCGGAGGAGCGTTCCCGCCGAGATGAGGACCATCGCTAGAACCCAGATCATGAAGCGTTGCTTGGAATTCATCTCTATCATCTTCGGCTTTTTAGGAACCTCAGTTAATCGATCCTCATAGGCTGTTGCATATTAGACCGGCGTGTACCCGAACCATTGACTCGAATAACCAGACAGGGTAAATTAAGGTATAAGATTACCGTAATTCTTCTTGATACCTTTTTACGGATTTCTGGCCCGAATGGCTGAGTATTGCCAAATTTCCAGAATTCGAGAAACTAATTGAGTCTAGACCAGTTCTGGTTATCGCCTCCCCTGTCCAGACTCAATGAAAGGAATGTTTGTGTCTAAGATCAGTTCGCCCACACCCCCTGAAAATTTTCTTGATGCCTCTACCGGTATTATCGATACCTGGGCTGACCCGAAAACCATGAGTCGTGCCGAGGCAAAGGCCTGGCGACGTAAGAGAAATCCTCTGCGACCTGATGGTATTGCGGGCAAGGTTTTCGACTTTCTGTCCTCCTTGGAACTGGCGGTCATCCTTCTCATTGTATTGGGAACCGCCTGTGTCTTCGGGACCATTTATGAATCGAACTATACCGCACAGTTGGCAAAACGACTGGTCTATCGTACGGGGTGGTTCGATTTTCTTTTGGCCACGATTTTTATCAATGTGGTCTTCGCAACGCTGTCACGATATCCTTGGCGGTTCTCTCAGGTAGGTTGGTTGGTGACTCACTTAGGTGTTCTCACCATCATCTCGGGATCAGTCTTTACTTACCGGTTCGGAGTGGAGGGAAACATGATGTTACAGGAGGGGCAGGCCTCAGACCGGATATCGCTCCCGAACTCCTATCTCGCCATCCGGAAGGTAGACCAGGCACACCCCGACGAGGAAGTCTGGTACCGTTTAGACACCACCGAAATCGAATGGGGGAACCCCACACCGGAAAACCCGAAACGCTATTCGTTTTCCGAAATCGGAGTGGATCTTACGGTCAATAATTTTTATCCCGATTCTGAGTTTGTTGAAAAGTGGGAAAACACCTCCCCGCGAAAAAACCCGGCTGTCCTTTACGCGATCGAAAGTAGTTTCGCTGGGACCATGGCATCAAAGTGGTTGGCCCCGAATATGCCGTCGAGGGCGCGTGACGATCTCGGGATGGCAGTAGTGACCGCGCGGGTGATGAAATCAGAGGATGATCTCGAATCCGAATTGAATCCCTCGAGCGATGAGGACCTCAACTCGGAGGAATTTCCGAAAGGTTATCTCGAGGTCAAACTCGAAGGTTCGAAGACCACCACCATCAATATATCCGAATCGCTGGGCATGAAATCTCCGATTGAGGGGTCGCCCTATTCATTGTTTCTTGAAGAACAATACGACTATGCCTATATCAATGAGGGAGGGGATCTGGTCAACAATCCTGGAAGGGCCCCCAACCCGTTGGTTCGGTACCAGGTCTATGAAGGGGATGAAGTTGTGATGGAACGCCAATTCAATTTCGCTTTCATTCCCGAGTTTAATCAGATGCACGGGGATGATATCGAACTCCCCTTCGAGGTGATCTACCAATATCCTGGAATGAAGAAACAGATGAGTGGAACGGGCACGGAATTCGCCATCTTGATTGGCCCAGGAGAGAATGACTTGTACTGGAAAGTGACCTCTGGCGAAAAGATCAGTTCGGGAACCATGGAAGTAGGAGTTCCTGTGCCAATGGCAATGATGACTACTGGGATGTCACTTGTGGTGAACGAAAAACTGTCCCACGCGAAAGTCGAAGAAGTCCTCGAGTCCAAGAAAATCAAGCGAGGAGATTTCCGGCGTAAGGCTGCAGAGATCCTAATCACGAATGAGAAGGGTATTGAAGAGTCTATCTGGCTCACCCATGGGGGGGAGCGGATGGTTGTCCTTGGAAACGATCCTTACTCGATCCGTTACACCTCAGAAGAATACCCTCTCGGTTTCAGCATTCGACTGGAAGATTTCAGGTTGCGAACCTATCCGGGTGGGAACAGTCCGATGAGTTACGAAAGCGACGTATTTGTTACCTATTCCGATGGCAACCGTGTGGCCAATGACGAAGTTCTTATCCAAATGAACGAACCGATGGATCAAAACGGTTTCCGTGTTTTCCAATCCAGTTTTATTGACGAACCCAAGGGCGATCCGAGGATCTCTATCTTTTCGATCGCGAAGGATCCGGGAGTCCCTATCATCTACACCGGATCGATCATCCTTTGTTTGGGGATCGCGCTCATGTTTTATTTTAAACCTTACTTGAGGAGACTCGAGAAGAAGTGGTTTCCACAACGGACGACAGGAGCGGTTTCATGATAACCCATGATGAGCACCAAGCACGAACGAGTCCATACAACTTTAAGAGAATGGCCACCGGAATCCTCGCAATATTTCTTGTATTGCCCTTCATGACGGAGCCAGTTCTTGCCGGCGCTGAAAAGAATCTCGATTACAGCGTTATCGAAAAAGTTCCAGTGTTTCATGAGGACCGCGCGAAACCCTTGGATACATTCGCACGCGAAACGATGCGGTTAGTTTCGGGACGGGAGAAGTGGCGGAAACCCAAAGAAGGCGACCAACGTCTCATGCGTGAGCCGATGACCAATCTGCTATCAATGCTGTTTGAAGCGGACGAATGGCGAGACATCCCGGTAATCCATCTAGACAAGGCCAATGTCAAAGAGATTCTCGGTGTCGATGGAAAATCCGAATGGATTAGCTACGAAGACCTCAAGAATAATGAAGGGTTCGCATCGGTCATTGATGATATCCGTCGAAAACACCGTGAGAGCGAGGATGGAAAACCTAAACTCACCCCGCTTGAACAAAAGGTCAGCGACCTTCAAGGTGTCCTGAACAGAATGGATAGTGTCTTCTATGGCACGGCCTTCACGGTCGTCCCGGTTGAACACAACGGAGTCCCTGGTTGGCTTTCCTTGCAGGAGATGGCGGACTCTGGCCAGGACGAAGAACTGAGAACCCAACTGGCGGGACTGATGACTTCGTTTCAACAGGGAAATAAAACCGAATTCCTCCGGTCCTCCAAAGACCTCTCTAGAAACCTCCGTGAAAAGGGTCACGACCACTACCCGGTGATGAGTGTCCTGGACAAAGAACTCCTGTACAACCGAACGAAGCCTTTTCGGGTCTCTTGGGAGTTCCTCTTAATCGCCTCGATCTTGTTTGCGGTTTCGATGGGAATTCCTTCGAGAATCTCGTACCTCGGGGGATGGGCGTTGTTTCTGATCGGATTCGGATTCTGTAGCTGGGCGCTGGCTCTCCGTGTCATGATCGCGGGGCGTCCCCCGGTGTCAAACATGTACGAAAGCGTTGTGTATATGGGTTGGGGAGTGCTTCTATTCGCCGGGATATTTGAAGCCATTTACCGACAACGGATATTTGGCCTGTGCGGTTCGGTGATGGGAATCATCGTCTTGATCATGGCGGATATGCTACCCTTCGATCCAGAGATCAGTCCATTGGTGCCAGTGTTGAGATCGAATTATTGGTTGATCATACATGTCATGACTATTGTCATTTCATACAGCGCTTTCGCATTGGCGATGGTGATCGCCCACTTCTCGCTCGGACATTATCTTTTCGCTCCTCATAAGAAGAGCCTGATTCGGACTATCAATTCCTTTGTTTACCGATCGATTCAATTGGGGGTCCTTCTCTTAGCAGCTGGGACCATTCTTGGCGGCGTC
>JAJDBZ010000331.1 GCA_029261095.1 Candidatus Omnitrophota bacterium
GAGTTTACGGGCTCTAACGATGACTAACGACCACCTAGACGATCTATGTGAGGGGAAACCGAAGGCGATCGAGCGAGCTCGTCGCGACCTTCAAAGCGAGCTCGATGCCTGTTGGGAAACCTCGAGCGGAGAGTTTGTTCGCATCGCTATGGACCGTGAGAATTTCGACCGTGCGGTGCTGGCTGCGGCGGCGGAAATGGCCCAAAGACGGAAAATCTCGGTCCAAGATGCGATCGCCAAAAGAATGCGGTTTCCGGATTTCTATCTCGCTTGCGCTTCCATCTGTGAAGACCCGGGTGTGGCCAAAAAGGCCAAAGATCTGTTCTCCAAGAAGTATTTCCCAATCGCACAGAGGTATGTTCGGAGCAAGTGGAGCACGGTACCGAATGCGGAAGATCGGATTTCTTCCATGTTTTTCTGCCTGATGTTCGAACACACGATAACCGAAAAAACAGGGAACCCCTCCAAGGACGACTCGCTGCGTCAACCTTTGCTCAACGATTACCGAGGTCAGGGTCCATTGGCGGCTTGGTTGACACTCACCTTGGGGAACATGATTCGGGACAGTATCCGGACCAAGAAGGCCGAAGTGAGTTTGGATGAAGAATCGACTCAGGACGATGGGTCTTCTTTGCCAAGACTCGAAATTGCGGAAGACGAAGGACAAAGGGAGGACATTGATCGATCGGTCTGTGTCAAGATGTTAAAAGCAGGACTGACCGAAGCGTGGAAGACTCTTAAACCTCGCGAGCAATTAACTTTGGTGCTTCAAACCCTGATGGAAGTCCCACCCTCGATTATCGCCCGAAAGATTCTCAACGTCCACGAAGGATCGATCACGAAATACACAAAGAACGGACTCTCCAAAATCGAAAAAGGCATACGAGAATACGGTACCGGTCAGAGCAAGTTGCCCGTGGAAGAAGTGGACAACTGTTTTGAATACCTGCGTGACGCCTTCCCGGAAACCCCAACACTTGCCGGAGGGATGGTCAGCGCGGCCTCCGATTCAGACGATCTTCCAGATTTGGAATAAGGACATTGGTCTATTCAGGAAACTCTGTCTCTAGAAGGAGATCCTGGCTGATTCGTTCAGTTATACGCTGAATCGGAAATGCATGACATCGCCATCCTCGACGATGTATTCCTTACCCTCAACCCTCATCACCCCGGCTGCCTTACAGGCCACTTCAGTCTTGTGCTCAACATAGTGATCGTAGGAAATGACCTCGGCCCGAATGAACCCCCGCTCGAAGTCGGTGTGGATGACACCCGCCGCCTGAGGAGCGGTCCACCCCTCCTTGATCGTCCATGCGCGAACCTCTTTGGGACCCGCGGTAAAATAGTTGATCAACCCAAGCGCGTGAAACCCTTTTCGAATGACCTGGACAAGACCACTTTCCGCTGCGCCAAGTGATTCAAGGAACTCAGCTCGTTCCTCATCGGACATGCCGACCATCTCTTCTTCAATCTTGGCGCACAGGACGACCATCTCGGCGTTCTCTTCATTTGCGATCTTGCGAACGGCCGCGATATACTCATTCTCTTCCGACAACCCTTCTTCATCCACATTGGCTGCATAGATCACTTTCTTGGATGTGATGAATTGCAATTCCTTATTGAGAATACGGTAGGCATCTGTTTCGATGTCGGAAAATGATGAAGCGGGTTTACCTTCTCCCAGATGCTCTCTGAGAGCGACTGCAAGATCCATGATCGGCTGGAGTTTCTTGTCGCCCCTGACTTGTTTTTCGAATCGATCGATCTTGCGTTCCAATTGCTCGAGGTCGGCTAGGACCAATTCGGTCTGAATGACAACAATGTCGTCAGCTGGGTTCGGCTTTGCGTTGACATGGATCACATTATCGTCGTCGAAACACCGAACGACATGAACGATGGCGGAAGTTTCACGGATGTTTCCAAGGAACTGATTGCCAAGACCCTCCCCTTTACTTGCACCTTTGACGAGTCCCGCAATGTCCACAAACTCGACTGTGGCATAAAGGGTTTGGTCGGGATTCACGAGTTCTGTGAGTGTATCGATCCTTGAATCGGGCAGGGGCACGATCGCTTTGTTAGGTTCGATTGTACAAAATGGATAGTTGGCGGCTTCAGCGTTTTGAGCTTTGGTTAGGGCGTTGAAGGCAGTACTCTTGCCAACGTTCGGAAGCCCAACGATTCCAATACCTAAGGCCATGATGTTTTCCTATGAATACTTTCTCTGGTGGATTTTAGAAGTCCGGGACTCTGCCAGAATGCAGTGAGGACTTCAATAGTCGGCAGGCGGGAGGGGTCTATCTATTTTTTGCCCTCAGACTTGGAAAATCGTGAAGGATCGGTCTATACTGTAGATTATTGTTGTTGTGTTGTTAATTGATTGTATTTGTCCGTACTTAAACATTTGAGTCATATGCATTGAGGAGAATGGTGATGTCATACCTAAGGCTTGCAGCGGCCACTTTCGGCTGGTCCGCTAGAACTCTGATTCTTTTTATAGTCCTTGCCGGCACAATGGTGTTATGGCCATCCGTTTCAAAGGCTCAATCCGAGCCCAAGGCGGGTCCCACTCCCCCTCCCCCGGTGGAATGTGTCCAAGCGGCGACCCTGACCATCTGCTGTAGCGGCGACGTGGTCTTCACGCAGGATATTCTCGAGTTCATCGTCTCGGATCCCGTTAACTTGAGTGGGTGTAACCCGGTCATCGCCTCCCAGATTTTTTCGGTCACCATCGATTGCGCCACCTTGGATCCTATCGCGCCGGCCAAAGGGCTGCCATTTCCTCCAGAATGTCCAGCCGCCATTTTTCAATTGAGCGAATTGATCGCGGACCAAGTCAATAAGAGAGCCGAACAGGTTCTCGGTGTTGGCATGTTCACGATGGCGATTACCCAGCAACAGCTCACGCGAGCCGAAATTCAGGTCCGCTCCGCCTTCCCCTTTCAGTTGACCGCAGTGGCACCCGAGTTCGGAGTGACCCCAGGCCTGAGCTTGCCATTAACGGAAAGTTGTCCGATTAACAATATTTGCAATGGAATCAACTCGGATGAGGGGATGGCGCAGGATAGTGGGATGTGCCTCGGTTTGATCGACGACTCGGAAGTCTGCCCCACACCGACCCCAACGAACACGAGTACTGTTACACCAACCAATACTCCGACTAATACATTTACAAACACGTCCACACCGACCAATACACCGACTGCGACAAATACTCCGATGGTCCCGACCAATACCCCCACTAACACACCTAGCAATACCCCCACGGAGACTCCGACCAACACACCCACGGCAACTGCCACCCTTACAAATACTCCAACCAACACAGTTACCCCAACGGCAACCCCGACCAACACACCCACGCATGCGCCGACAGACACGCCGACCCATACACTCACGGCCACACCTACCTCGACAGCAAGTCCAACTGTGACACCGACGAATACTCCGGAGGAACCCACTGCAACGCCTACCGACACTCCCGAGGAACCGACGGCCACGGCGACTCCAACGAACACACCCACCCAGGTTGAAGTCTGCGATAGCGGGTATTACATACTCGATAGCTTCGGGGGCCGCCACCGAGTAGGAAATCCGGAAACCATCATGGGAAGTCTCTACTTCGGCCGCGAGATCGCTCGAGATATGGAAAAAGTCTTCCTCGCTCAGTTCGCCAACAGCGATTCTCACGGACTCGATCTGGTGGTGCTTGATGGTTTTGGAGCCGCTCATTATGTGGCGCACCCAGTCGTCGTTCAGCAAGAGTTCTATTTCCCGGAAACACCTATGTTCGAAACAGGCAGAGCGGTTGATATCGAGGTGACGACAGATGGAATTGGTTTCTGGGTTCTGACCGATTACGGCGCCATATACCGAGCGGGTTCGGCACAGGACCCAGGTGAAACTGCTTTGGTGGGAAGCACTGGTATGATGGGGACTCTCGGATTCGATATTCCGACTCCTCCCGACCTGAGACAGTTTTTACCGATCGCGTCAGGCGGTGCGGTGCTCCGCGCGGTATCGCTCTTTGTGGTCGATGTCAATGGCGATAATGACCCCGATGGATTTGTGATCCTCGATACAATGGGAGGCCACTACCATTACGATGGCGATGGGAATCTCATACCGGGTGGAACGTATGTGGGTGAACCCGCGAACAGTCCACTTAAGCTCTTGGATCCAGACTCGAACAACGGCGGCTACGCTTGGCCGTTCTTCCCGGGACTTGATATTGCGCGCGATGCGGAGATCCATCCAAGCAAACAGGGAGTCATCGTTCTCGATGGGTGGGGCGGTATCCATCCGGTTCCGGTCGATGTTGAGTCCAACCCTGTCTACTTTGCCAACAACCGAGTTTCCAATTCGGATGACACACCTCTCTACATGGTGGGGCTCCCTTACATTCTGACAGGTTTCGACCACCCGGACACTCCTGTCAACGAGGGCGATCCGACCACCTATGGAATCGACGCAGCATCAATTTTCAAGGATCTTGAGTATTGTGGCGACGGGACTGACGGGTTTTATGTCCTCGACGGGTTTGGAGCGGTTTTCGCCTTCGGCACTTCGAGGCCAGACCCGCAAAGTCTGCTTGGACCCTTCCCGGGTGGGCCTTATTTCTTCCCCTGCCCGTATGTGGTCGATTTCGAAACCTTTGGACCGGATCAGATGGAGATGGATGACCCTGGTACGAAATAAGGGTTCGAATTATACTTAAACAACCACCCAGATGGGGGAGCGGAGATTGCTGAATTGCAATTATAATTTATATTCCGCTCCCCCTTTTCATTTTTGCGAACATTCTTTCATCCGATTATGGGAGGGTTTCCTGTGACAACCGATGTTTCCCGCAGACATTTCATCCAAAACACCGGCGCCACGATTGGGGCGCTCACACTCTCGCAAGTCGCATGGCCAAAATCCGCCAATGACACAATCCGAGTTGCGATCCTTGGCATGAATGGCCGAGGCCAATACCTCGGGAAGCAAATCGGCCCGTTGGACGGAGTTGAAATCGCCGCCCTGGCCGATCCCGACAGCCGCTTACTCGCAGGGCGAGCCTCCGAAATCGAGGCGACCACCGGGAAACAGCCCGATACGGTTCAAGATTTCCGGACGCTCCTGGATCGAAAAGATGTCGATGCCCTCATCGTGGCGACTCCCGATCACTGGCATGCTCTCGCCACCATCTGGGGATGTGAAGCGGGGAAAGATGTTTATGTCGAGAAACCGGTCTCTCACAATCTTCTGGAAGGGAAGATGATGATTGAGGCGGCGAACCGAAACAAACGCGTGGTCCAGGTTGGAACCCAGCGACGGAGCGCGGCCTTCTTAAAAGACGCAAAACAATATGTGGCTTCCGGAAAGCTCGGGAAAATCGGAATGGCGCGTGTCTGGTACATGAGCAACCGTCCGGATATCGGCAAGAAAAAAGACTCGCCGCTCCCCGAAGGAGTCGACTACGATCTCTGGCTCGGACCCTCGGCGAAGACTCCCTTTAACGAAAACCGATTCCACTACCGGTGGCATTGGAATTGGGAACAGGGGACCGGCGAACTCGGGAATAATGGCATTCATGGTCTCGACATGGTTCGCGCCCTTCTCGACCTCGACCTTCCCGATAGGGTGACCTCCGGGGGAGGTCTGCGGATGTACGATGACGACCGAATCGCGCCCGATATCCAACTCACCTCTTGGGAATACCCAAACCTCACCCTCGCCTGGGAGCACCGTCAGCGTGGTGGCGGAACTCTTTACGGAAAGAGTTTTGGAGTGGCCTTATACGGAACCGAGGGAACATGGGTCTCCGATGGGAACGGTTGGGAGATTCATGTGGGCAAGGAAGTCGAGACGCATAAAGACAACAATGGATTGAACGCACACCTCGCCAATTTCTTCGACTGCATGCGGACACGCGAGACGCCGAACGGGAGTCTCGAGGAAGGGCACCGCTCCACCGTTCTCTGTCACATGGGGAATATCGCTTATCGGCTTCGCGAAAACCTGGAGTTCGATCCATCCACCCAAAGGTTTGTGGGGAATGACGCAGCAAACGAATTGCTCGGAAGGGATTATCGCGCCCCTTACACGCCTCCTGAGGATTTGGTCTGAGAGGATGTGAGAGAATTAACTATCCTCGAAAGACCGAATCACGAAAGACTCGAAGTGAGGTTGGGAATTCGTCATCGACCTCAGGGGAGAACAATGAGCTAAAAATCGATCCGATAAACGGCTGACTCCCAACGGCTGTTTTGAATGGTCAGGCGCGCCTCTTCTTCGGAATACTCCCAACCCGTGTTCATGGGGAACCCGTTCAAGGAGATTTGAGTCGGGGGCTCCTCCACCAGGACACGCAGTCGATGCAGGTGAGGTGATCCGGTCAAAGATACTTCCAACCCGTTACCTTGTGGATTCATCTCAATGATTGTCGATTCTTCGATTCCCTCCGAATGCAGTTCGAAACTCGATGATTCATTCAGATCGGGATAGAGATTGAGTGTCAGAAAACCCTCCGAAGAGGCATCGCCAATGCCTGTGTAAGCGCGTGACACATTCATCGGGATGATGGCCCCCTCACGGACATACACAGGAAACTCTTCCAGCGGGAACTCGTGTGTAAAAACCTTGGGACCTTCGAGGACTTCTTGGTCATCGAAGAAATTGCGCCACCTCCCCGGGGGTAAATGAACCTCTCTCTCTAGGCTGTCGCGGTAGATCGGCGCCACAAGGAAAGCATCGCCAAAGAGATAGTGGTACTCTCCCTCGATGGGTTCCATTAGCGGCGGACCGCCATGGTGGCAAGCAACAATACGGCTGTACATGAACGGGACGAGTTCGGTGTGCAACCAGGAGAACTTTCGGATGATATCGAGCTCCTGTTCGGAGCGTTTCCAGAGACGGCGTTCCCCATGCCCGCCATTGAGAAAGAGACCGCAGAATGTGGAGAATTGAGCCCACCGGATGTAGAGGCGTGGCGGGATCTCGCTCCCACTGAACCCCGCCACATCGGAACCGATAACACAGTACCCGAGATCGGCCGCGTGAAGGATATCGCGCAATGCCTCCTCGATCCCCTCGGCCCCCTCGCGAACGAGGTCCCCTTTCCCGGGATCATCCTCATGGGGACTCTCTCTGGATTTCCAGGTGTGTCTCTGGTCTCCCACCCAGGTGACAGGCGCGGCATCGAAGGGCGCGAACCCCTCCGGGTGAGTGAAGGGCCTATCGATCGATCGTGCCAGTGTCACAAACTCAGGGTTCTGTGTGAGACCATGCTGGTACTCGTCACGATAGTAATGGTCCATGTACTCACGCGTTGTCATCCACCCCTCCGCGGTTTTTTGGTATGGGATGGGGAACTTCCCCCAGAATGAAGAGAAGAAAGTTGCCGATCCATCCAGTTTCCAGCCATCGATCCCCCAGTCGAAAACCTGGTGCTGCATCCCGCGCCACCACTGCATCGCTTCCGGGTTGCTGTAATCGATAAAACCTCCCCTGCCCTTCCACCATTTGACCTGATAATCGCCTCCGGCTAGATACCCTTTCTCGCTGGCCTCCTGAAACCAATCGGTGGAGTCGAGGATCGCAGTGTCTTTGTTTTGGCTATCCACCATCGAGGTCATCCACAGGACGACTCGGTAACCCTGTTCTTCGAGCTTCGGAAACCACTCCTCGGGGTTTGGATAGAGTTCTTCATCGACAATGAAATCGTTGTAGCGTGTGCTCCAGGGACTATCGATTAGAATGGTGCGAACCGGGATATCGTGTTCGCGATACCCCGCGAGGAGTTCATCGACATAAGCGGCAGTGTTGACATCGTCCTCCCAAAGCCAGCATTCGAGCGCCCAGGAAGGGGTGATGGGAACTTGGGTGTGGCGCTGGCCATTGAAAGGCATTCCCCAGAAGGGGTAGAGGAAAATGAAATAAACAAAAAGTGCCAGGACGATCAGAAGAAGTCCAAACAGGATACAGATCCGCCTGAACCATTTCCTGACCGGTCTGACGCCGGTGGATTTCGCCAAATTTGTTCTCCTTCACATTGCTCACTCAACCGCGTGTTTCCGGTCTCAAATGGCATCGGTCCCTGGTCGATGGGAGCGAATTGTGGAGAGAGCCTTTCCGGTAGGAATTTCTGTCCATCCATTCGAAACCGACATGCAATTCGCAAAAGGTCTCGGAGACCAATCGCCGGAATCCCATCCCCCCTCTGCGAAACACCCGACCGTGTTTCGGCCAGATCGCAATGAGTGTCAGAAACAATAACACACCGTGGAGGGTTTTCGCGAACCTATTTTGGACCTTCGACCGGTTCCAGCGAAGCAACCCAAGTCTCTGAAACTGAAACTGGATATGCCAATCCTCATCCCTGAGGATCTTCCGGCACAATGATTTCAAAAGGATGGAATCGGTCGCCGCTGCGAGTGCCGCGTAGTAGACAGTCGCCACGACTTCCGCGGTAACCAGTATGCTGATTGACAGTTCCAATCCGGCGAGTCGCCTGGTTTTGGAAAAGATCCGGTTGATCCAAGATTTTCGGATGGTCTTTTCCCCAATTGCCTCAAGGAACCTTTGGAGGTCGCTGGCATGTCGATTCTCTTCATAGATGAAATACCGCAGTGCTTTAGGATACTCTGTATCGCCTGATGAAATCGCGTGCTGAATAGCAAATCGCATCAAATTCTTCCCTTCGGATCGCTCCCCCATTTGAAATTCTTGCACGGATGCCACAATGGCTTTCCTTTCGTCATCGGTGAGAGACGCTCCAATCTCCCAGGTGATGCTCGAATCCCCATCCCGGGTCCGCTTAAAATGTTTTTTCCAAAAAAGTGAGGATTTCATCTCGTTCGAAACGATCGGTTCGGTGGATTGGATTCCGCGGCTGGGGTCGGTCATGGTCATCTCCAGTACTCTCTTATAAAATGTACTTTATATAACCAAGTTAATGCTGTCAACTTTGTCTCCTTCCGTCTATGCGATGACCATCTTGCCAAACGATGGGGGAGTCGGAATCCTTCACCCAATGCGGAGACTGAGTTTCTTGACCCTAACGGATACGAAGAAGAAACAGGGCGATTTTGTCCGAATGGACAACCTCCTTCGCCACCTGGGAGGACGCCGTCCGATTCGTGTGATCGGTCTTCCGAGGTATAACGAGGAGAGCGCGAAACGGCTCGGCAAGTACCCCTATTTTCTCGTCAAGGAGATCGCGCGAATGGTGCTCGCAATCCGCGCCCTGTTTCTCCCGACGCAAGACATCGTTTATACCTGGGATTGGCTGCTGGCGCGAAACCTGGCGATGCTCTCCACATTCCGCAGGATGGATTTTGTCATGGAAGTGAATGGCCTCCAC
The DNA here is from genome assembly GCA_029261095.1 of Candidatus Omnitrophota bacterium. Classification (GTDB taxonomy): domain Bacteria; phylum Hinthialibacterota; class Hinthialibacteria; order OLB16; family OLB16; genus JACKFH01. The sequence goes on from JAJDBZ010000331.1 coordinate 9,344, forward strand.
AGTTTCGAGGCGGAGATCCGGGGGTACTTCAAACAGAACAGTTTTTGGAACCGTCAATACATCAGCCGCGGCGAGCGTCTGGTCTGCCGGAAAGCCAAGATGATCGTGACAGTCTCCGAGGGGTTTCGGCAAACCATCCATAAACGCTATGACATCCCCCTCGATAAAATCGTCGTCGCGCACAATGGGACCGATACCGAGCGTTTTTCTTTTTCGCCGAAAAGCTGGGATCGAGAAGGTCCCTTCACCATCGGGTGGGTTGGGACTTTTCAGCCTTATGAAGGGTTTGAGACCTTTATCGATCTCTCTCGGGTTTTTCGGGAGCGTGGGGAGGCGGTTCGGTTCTTGATTGTAGGGGATGGTTCGGCGCGCGCCGGTTACGAAGAACACATACAGAGCGAGGGATTGGAAGAGTTCTTCGCCTTCAGGGGAAAAGTGGACTGGAAAGAAGTTCCAAAGGTTCTCGGAGAATCTCACTGTTGTATTCTGGTCCCGACTCTCACCGATGCGGGAATGGCGTACCGTGACGCGATCGGGATGACCCAGATGAAGTTTTATGAGTACCTCGCGCTCGGCAAGCCGGTCGTCACCTACAATCTCGGGGACGCCGAAGAGTTGATCGCAGAGAACGGAGCGGGGCTCACCAGCGAACCCACGCTGGAGGCGCTCGCACGAGCGATATTGGATTTAAGGGAGAAAGATTTGATCGGCATGTCTCGCGCGGCGCGGGCGCTCGCCGAGGAGCGTTTCACTTGGGAGAAGACCGCGGAGACGATTCATCTGGGTTTGGAGGAACGATTTCCGGAGTGAGGTTATGAAATCGCTTTACAATTTCCTCGCGGATGTTGTGCTTGTGATTCATTTTTCTTATGTCCTGTTCGTTGTGGTTGGCCAGGTTCTGACCATGGTCGGATGGTGGCGCGGCTGGATGTGGACCCGTTATTTCTCTTTTCGAATTGCTCACCTGGCGTGCATTGCGATCGTGGTTCTCCAGAGTTGGCTCGGGATCGTCTGTCCCTTAACTATCCTCGAATACCAACTCCGTCGATTAAGCGGGACAGCAACCGATGAACAAGCGATGATTTTCATCGGCTATTGGGTAAACCAGTTACTCTTTTATCAAGCTCCGATGTGGGTGTTCGCACTCTGCTACAGCGTTTTTGGATTGCTGGTGATGCTGACTTTTATTGGGTATCCGCCGAGGAGGAAGGAGAAGGAAGCGCAGCCCGACTAAATTGTCGCGCATTTCCTATTTGAGTGCTAAGATAAGATTAAAAGGAGTTCTTCGATGACGGAAATCCAAGTCAATCTTCCTGATGAGATTCTGGCCTTGATAGATATTGCAATCGCGAAAGAGGGTTTTGAGGATGTCTCCCAGTATGTTCGCGAGATAATCTGTGCCGACCTTCAGGAAAGAGATCAGGATCGTCTGGAGGAATTGTTGCTGGAAGGGGTTAATAGTGGTGATCCGGTCGAAGTGGACAAAGACTATTGGCAAAGAAAGAAAGTAGAATTGATCAGGCGTCACGGCCTTCAGCAGCATGCCTGATCGGATCAGAATTCAACCTTCGGCCGATGCCGATATCGATGACCACTTTTCCTACCTGCTGTCAGAGAGTCCCGGCGCCGCCTTCAGATTCCTGGGTGCAATAGAAGAAACTTTCGAACTTCTCCTTTCGCAACCACAAATCGGGTATCGCAGGAATTGCAAGAATCCTCAGTTGGGAGGAATTCGATCGTTTCCGGTGAAGGGATTTGGAAAGTGGTTGGTGTTTTACCGCTCATCGGGACTGGGAATCGAGGTCTTAAGGATACTGCACGGGGCACAGGACATCGAAAGAATCTTGGATAGGGACCGATGACCGATTCAGAGAATGATTCTTCGCCCTTGACCACCATCATTGCCATTCCAATCGTCGCCTTTGTTGCTTATATTTTTTTCTGGCCCGCCTCCCTGGTCAATCCTATCCGTCAACCGATGACTAAAGTGAACGGCGAATTGAGGTCGATCGCAATAGCCATTTTCGATGCAGATAGTAGGACCAATGTCGCTGCAGTTCCTCTTGTTTTTTCAAATACATTTGTCTATGGCTCAGTAGATGAAGTTTTCCCCGATCTAGAGATGGTGACCAGCACACCGAGAATCGATGATCTGTTGAAAGACGACTATCACCCTTCCAACGATTTCTACCGAGCGGCGGCGTGGAAAAGCACTTTTGTTCTCATGAGTGTAGGCCCTGACGGAATCCTGAACGTGACTGAAGACCAAGTGGAAGAAGCCATTGACCAAGGGAAGATTTCGGAGTCAGCACGTCTGCTCTGGTCATACTCTCCCACAAATGGATCGGATTCCAGTGGCGATGTGTTTCGAGTCCAGTATTAAACCAAAATCGGCTCGATCACCTTCCCCGCCACATCGGTGAGGCGGTATTCCCGGCCGTTGTGGAAATAGGTGAGACGCTCGTGATCGAGGCCGAGGCGGTTGAGCACGGTGGCGTGAATGTCATTGACTGAGACAGGATTGCTGGCGGCTTTGTAACCGATCTCGTCGGTTTCGCCGTAGCTCGTTCCCCCCTTAACCCCGCCGCCGGCCATCCACATCAGGAAACCGTGCGGGTTGTGGTCACGGCCAATGCTTCCTTGTGAGACCGGCATCCTTCCGAACTCGCCGCCCCAGACGACGAGGGTTTCATCGAGCAGCCCGCGCTGTTTGAGATCGGTAATCAGACCGGCGATCGGGACATCGGTTTCGGTGCAATGAAGATCATGGTTTTCTTTGAGACCAAAGTGAGCGTCCCAACTGTCCTGCTGATGTCCGCCACCACTGTAGACCTGGATGAAACGCACACCGCGTTCGACCATACGACGGGCCATTAAGAGTTGCGTCCCAAAATATTTGGTGATCTCCTTGTCCATTCCGTAAAGATTCTTGGTCGCTTCCGACTCCTCATCGAGAGCGGTCACCTCGGGGGCCTCCATCTGCATTCGGTAAGCGAGTTCATAGGATTCAATCCTCGCCAGGAGATCCGGTTCGGCGGGGTGTTGTTCGAGGTGTTGCCGATTCAGTTGTCCGATCAGATCGAGTTGATTGCGCTGGTGTTCTCGGTCCATTCCCTCGGGTCGGTCCAGGTTCAGGATGGGCGAACTATCCGGGCGAAAGGGAGTCGCCTGATAACTGCTCGGCAAAAAGCCCGCGCCCCAGTTTTGTGGTCCGCCGATCGGTCCACCGCGTGGATCGTACATGACCACATACCCCGGCAGGTTCCGGTTTTCGGTGCCCAGGCCATAAGTGACCCAGGAGCCGACGCTTGGGAAACCGACTCGTGCCATCCCGGTGTTCAGGTGAAAAAGGGCGGGCGCGTGGTTGTTGCTCTCGCAATGCACCGACTTGATGAAAGCCATGTCATCGACACATTCCGCGAGAGCCGGATAGACCTCGGAGACCCACTGACCGGACTGCCCATACTGTTTGAACTCATAAGGCGATTTCATCAAGGGGCCGGGGTTTCCAAAAAAGACATCGAAATCGGCCTCGTAAGTTTTGCCATCGTTCTTCTGGAGTTCCGGTTTCGGATCGAACAGATCGAACCCGCTCGGTCCGCCATACATGAAAAGGGAGATGACCGACTTGGCTTTCGGCGTGAAGTGGGGCGAACGCACCGCCAACGGATCGACATACCCCTCGGAAGCCAGCGCCCCTTCCTGAGAGAGGAGCCCCGCCAATCCCAACATGCCAAACCCCGCGCCAGCGTGTTTGAGAAAATCGCGCCGGGAGGTGAAGGGGCTTCCGAAGTGGGGGTTGGGGTTGTTGGGGTCCATGATGGTAATTTAAGCCTTTTTGACGGATTCCGCAATTTGGGGATTATTATCCACCTGCATTATTGGGAGGGGCGAGGGGAGGGTGAGGATAAAAATCGGGACTCAGAAAATCCCCCCTTCCTCCATCTTCTTTCGAATACGGTTGAAGTGATCGAGGATTCCGAGTTCTTCGCAGAGGCTTTCAACCAAAGTGAGATTCACTGGAGAGGTATCGATCATCATGTTCGCGATGTCCTTTTCACTTCTGGCACTGCCCAGGCTCAC
>JAJDBZ010000332.1 GCA_029261095.1 Candidatus Omnitrophota bacterium
CACAAACATCCGTCAGATGACTCTGACCGGCAAACGCGCGGGAGAAGGATACTTCAATAGCGATGGCTCCCTGATGGTCTTCCAGAGCGAGCGCGAACCGGACAACCCCTTCTATCAGATTTACCTGATGGACCTTCTCACCGGCGACAACTCCCGCATCTCGCCCGGTTCCGGAAAGACCACCTGTTCCTGGATTCACCCAACTGAAGAAAAAATCCTTTTCGCATCGACTCACAAGGACGCGGAAGCGATCGCGAAACAGGAGGAAGAAATTGAACTCCGATTATCGGGTAAAGAACGACGTTACTCCTGGGATTATGACGAAAACTACGACCTCTTCGAGGCGGACTTCGAAGGCAACAGTCTCAACCAGTTGACCGATGCTCTCGGATACGATGCGGAAGGTTCCTGGTCTCCCGATGGATCCTCCATCGTTTTTACTTCGAACCGTCACGCTTACTCCGAAGAACTCTCCGACAAGGACCGTCAGGCGTTCGCCCTCGATAAATCGTATTTGATGGACCTTTACAAGATGGACTCCGATGGGTCGAACCTCCAGCGTCTCACCGATATGAAAGGGTACGATGGCGGCCCGTTTTTCAGCCCGGATGGGAAGAGGATCTGTTGGCGGCGGTTTTCCGAAGATGGCGCCACCGCCGAGATCTGGGTGATGAACTCGGATGGGACCGACCAGCGTCCGGTCACCGCTATCGGCGCCATGTCCTGGGCCCCTTTCTTTCATCCTTCCGGCGATTACCTCATCTTCACCACCAACAAACACGGGTTCGGGAATTTCGAACTTTATCTTGTCGACTCGGAAGGGAACTCGGACCCCGTGCGAGTCACCACCACCGAGGGGTTCGATGGTCTGCCGGTCTTTCTCCCCGATGGGCGCCGACTCTCATGGACCAGTAATCGGACTGCGGACAAGACCTCGCAAATCTTCTTCGCGGATTGGAACGATGCTTTCGCGAGAGAACAACTGAATCTCGGCCCCGCCGAGATGATTGCGGAAGTTTCGGAGGATGGGGGCGGCCCCAGCGCAAGCGATCTGCTGGAGACGATCGACACCCGGGATCTCCGTCAACACATCGAATACCTCGCTTCCGAAGAACTCGATGGCCGCATGACCGGGACCCCCGGAGAAAAATTCGCCACCAAATACGCCGAAACGGTTTTCAAATCTCTCGGCCTCCAACCCGCCGGAGAGGATGGAACTTTTTTCCAGGAATTCGAGTTCACCGCCGGGGTCAATTTGGGTGAAACGAACACGGTGACCCTGTCCACAGCCACCGGCACAATCGAATTGGAAGTCGACAAGGATTGGCGTCCTCTTGCCTTCTCGAACGAGGCAAAACTCTCGCCCTCAGAGGTAGTCTTCGCGGGGTATGGGATGGTGGCGCCGGGACAGGGAGAGATCGAGGAATACGATTCCTATGTCCACCTCGATGTGAAAGGGAAATGGGTCATGGTCTTCCGGTTCATGCCCGAGGATATTTCACCGGAACTTCGTCAACATTTCCTCCGGTTCTCCAGCCCGCGATACAAAGCGATGATTCTACGCGGCAAGGGAGCGAAGGGCGTGATCTTTGTTAGCGGCCCCACCTCAATGGTCAAGAACCAACTGATGACCCTCTCGCCCGATGCTTCGTTTTCCGGGTCGGGTATCCCCGCCCTCTCGATCACCGATGAGGTGGCTCAAAAAATATTGGATGCCGCCGGAAAAAACCTCAAGGAACTTCAAAAGGGTCTCGATTCCGGACAACCCGCGATGGGTTTCTCGATTCCGGATATTCAGATCGAAGCCATTATCGATCTTGAAAGCGAGAAACGAACAGGAAGGAATGTGCTGGCTCGGCTACCGGCTAGCGATTCACCGACAGAGTCGAGGATTGCCATCGGAGCCCACATTGACCATCTTGGCCGGGGGTTGGGAAGCAACTCGTTAGCCAAAGATGGCGAAGAGGGAAAAGTCCATTATGGAGCCGATGACAATGCTTCCGGAACGGCAGTCCTTCTGGAAATCGCCGAGTACCTGGCCGCACTGAAAGAGAGTGGGTCGATCGACTTCCAGCACGATGTCCTCTTCGCCGCCTGGTCGGGGGAAGAGATGGGACTGCTGGGATCCTCGAACTATGTTTCGGCCCTCACCGATGAAATCGGAAGCGCCACTACCCTGTACCCCAACATTGCCGCCTACCTGAACATGGATATGGTCGGACGGTTCAATGACAAGTTAGTCCTTCAGGGGTTTGGTTCTTCGCCGCTTTGGAGCGAGCTGGTGGAAAGAGCCAATATCCCCGTTGGGATCCCCATCACCACCTCCAATGACAGCTACCTTCCCACCGATGCCACCTCCTTCTATCTCAAGGGGGTCCCCATCTTGTCCGCATTTACGGGAGTTCATGAGGATTACCACACTCCCCGCGACACACCCGACAAGATCGACTACGAAAACACCGCGCGTGTGGGGAGACTCCTCGGTCGGATCGCCGCCGAACTGGCGACTCGCCCGGATCTTCCCATCTATGTTGAGATGAAGAAACCGGAGAACATGGAGACTCGCGCCCAGATGCGCGCTTACCTCGGCACCATCCCGGACTACTCACAAGGCGATCTGAAAGGGGTGAAACTTTCCGGGGTTGCGAATGGGGGACCCGCCGCGAAAGGGGGCATCCAGGGTGGTGATGTGATTGTGAGAGTCGCGGATAAGGATATTGAAAACATCTATGACTACACCTTCGCGATCGAGGCCATGAAGATCGGCGAACCGATCGAGGTCGTGGTCAAACGCGGCGAGGGAGAAGTCACCCTTAGTGTCACCCCAGAATCTCGACAATAGGTTCTAGTCCCACCTTGTCCATCACGGATTTCGAGCGAACTCATCATCGTGCGCTCCCCGAGAATCTCGGCAAGGCAAGAATTAGGCTAAGAGTTTCTTCAGGAACGCCAGCCCCTCGCGCGCCAATTCATCCGAGGAGGGGGCCGGGGGACGCCAGATGGCGGCCGCTTTGGCAATGCTCTTTACCTCTGTGCTGAAGGATTCGATCACTAACGGGCCATCGAAATCGAGCTTCTTAACCGCTTGGGCTACACCCTCCCAATCGACATGACCGGTGCCTGGGGTGCCGCGATCGTTTTCATTCGAGTGCATGTGAACGAGTTGGTCGCCGATTGCCTCGATCGCGTCACCCACCTTCTTCTCCTCGATGTTCATATGAAAGGTGTCGGCCATGATTTTGACATTGGGGCGGTCGACCATCTTGTGGAGTTCGAGCATCTGCTCGGTCGTGTTAATGAAACTGGTCTCGAACCGGTTGAGTGCTTCCAGCGCAAGAGTGACCCCGTTATCGGCCGCGTATTTCGATGCCTCTTGCAGGTTTTTCGAAGCCCGGTCGAGTTCGGTTTTCCTCTGCTCGGCACCGGATTGCCAGGTCCTTCCTACGGCGGCGTACATCGGTCCGACAATCAGATTACCGCCAAGTTTGTTGACCACATCGACACAGTGGTTGATGTATTCGATACCGCCCTTATTCGCGGCGGGATCATCCAGTGTGAGGTCACGGTCCGGGCTCATCGCCGCGCAGACACTGACTCCAAGTCCACGGTTCTTGATCGCTGCGCCCACCTTATCCCAATCGGTTTGATCGATCGCCTCGATCCCGATCTCAATCCAGTCGTATCCAAAATCCGCGACCTTATCGACCAGATCGATCTGGTCGGTGGTGAACGGCGACACCCACATCCACACATTCGCTCCAAATTTCATCGTCATCTCCCGAAATCTTTAGAATGGGTTAAGGCGGATAGGATGCCCGATTTAGGATGGGGCGGTCAAGGATGCGTGGTCTTTGAATGACCTTCTAGGTCTTCCTCAGAATCCCATTGGTGCTGGTCCCGGAACTGCTATTCCGGGACCTCGTTCGTCAGGAGTTGTACTCCTGTGCCCCGCGCCCCACAGGGAGTACAACTCCAGTCAAACTTCGCACGGGATTCACAAATCCCGCGCGAGCACAGAGATGTTCCCTTGAATCGCATCTGTCGTTCGTCCAGACTCGAAAGCATGCGAACCCAATCACACCCTTTATTGTTCACCCTCTCCTCTCTGCTGTTGTTTGCTTGTGTTTGTCCAACGGATGCGCAAAAACCCAACATCCTCCTCATCGTCTCTGACGATCAGGGCTACAACGATCTCGGCTCGATCAATGACGAGATCCTCACTCCCAACTTGGATCGTCTTGCGAAGGAAGGGACACGGCTCACCAATTTCTATGTCTCCTGGCCAGCATGCACTCCATCACGGGGCAGCCTGCTTACTGGTCGTTACCCCCAGCGCAACGGCATCTACGACATGATCCGCAACGAAGCGCCGGACCACGGCCATAAGTACACACCGGAGGAATACGCCCTCACCTGGGAGCGGATCGGAGGGATGGATCTTCGGGAAATTCTTCTGCCGGAAATCCTTGGCGAAGTTGGATACCGAACCGCGAGTTTTGGAAAATGGGATCTCGGGATGCACAAGCGTTTCCTGCCCACCTCGCGCGGGTTCGAGGAGTTCTATGGGTTTGTGAACACCGGAATCGATTACTACACCCACGAACGGTACGGGGTCCCGAGCATGTACCGGAACGAGGAACCAACGATCGAGGACAAGGGGACTTACGCGACTTACCTCTTCGAGCGCGAGGCCCTTCGGTTTCTCAATTCGCACGATGGCGAGGATCCCTTCTTCCTCTATGTCCCCTTCAATGCTCCGCATGGCTCCTCCTCTCTCGATCCGAAAATCCGAGGGACGGTCCAAGCCCCTGAGAAATACAAGGAGTTGTATCAACCGGTCGAACAGGAATACCGCGAGGGGAGCCGATACGGAAAACCCGCGATGGTTCCGACCAAAGAAAAAAGATCGCGGGACTACCGCGCGGCGGTTACCTGCATGGACGACTCCATTGGCAAGATGCTCGATGTCCTCGATGAACGGGGTTGGGCCGACAACACCATTGTCCTCTTCTTCAGCGACAACGGTGGCAGCGGCGGGGCCGACAATGCCCCGCTTCGCGGTCACAAGGGACAGACCTGGGAGGGCGGGGTCCGAGTCCTCTCCATGATCCGCTGGCCGAATGGCGGCATCCCCTCGGGGGCGGAGAATGATGAGTTCTTGACCAGCATGGAAATCTTTCCGAGTTTGGCCGAAGTGACCGGAGCCAAGGTTCCTGACGATGTGGTCCTGGATGGCTACAACTGGTGGTCCACCCTACGTGGCGAAACGAAGAGCCCCCGGACCGAGATGTTCTGGAAACGGAAGGACCTCTTAGGGGCGCGACTCGGTAATTGGAAGTGGGTGGACATGGGCGGCATGACCGGCGGGTTGTTCAACCTGGAGGAAGACATTGAAGAGAGAAACGATCTATCGGAGGAGCACCCGGAAATCCTGGCGAGGGTGAAAGGGCGTTTCGAGAATTGGATGAAGGAGATGGAGGAGGCGGAGCCGAGGGGGCCGTTTAGGGATTACTGAAACGGAAGGTGGTTGTCGATGACCCAAAGTCCGTTTCCACGGACGGCTCTCTGTGGAGCGACGCGGTTTGAACCCGTCGTGGACTGGGTCGGCTTCCATAAGTCTCGATCAATCCCCCCATCGGATGGGAATCCGACTCGGGAAAGGAACGATGCGGGAGCAACGTTCCAGCAACGACGTTCCAGGCTCGCCATTCGTCGCGGGTGGCGGAATCCATGGGACCACTCAAAGCCACTTCTCCAAAAAATCGTAAGCATCCGCCTGCATCTCCAAGTTGAATTCATGCGGGGTGTCGTAGGACCTTGGGGAAAAACGATCCCCATACCCAGCCTTCTCATAGGCTTTCGAAATCTTTTCGAAAGCATGCTTGATTCCCTCGCGGGGGAACAACCCGTCCTGTTGTCCCTCGATGATCATCAGCGGCCTCGGAATCGCCAACGCCATCATGTCGGGTAGATCCATCAAGGGGTGGATTCCGGGAATCAGTTTCATCCAGCCCACGGTGTTGTAAACATTCTGCGGAATCAATTCCCGGTAGGCGGTCATCCAACAGACCGGGATCGAGACTTTGATACGGGGGTCGAGGGCGACCAGGTAGTCGCTCCGGAACCCACCCACCGAGAGCCCCATGCAGGCGATCCGGTTGGGATCGACCTCGGGACGGGTGATCAGATAATCGACGGTCCGAATATCATCCCAGAACATGATCCCCGGCCAGGTGTGGCCAGTCAGTAGGATGGCGCGGGCAAGCGCTTCGAGGTGTTGGGCGGCGAGACGATTGTGATCTTTGACATCCTCCACTGACCCTGCTTCGTGTTCCAGTTTCCCACGGAGGTAATCAACTGTTCGAAAATCAGTGCGGCGCTCCCCCCAATAAAACATGTCGATGGCAATGACCACGTAGCCGCGACGCACCAGGTCGGTGGTAAAACTATTGCCGCCGTAACTGACTTCCTTAAATTCTTTCAGAACCGGATGACTGTCCGCTTCAGTGGCAACGATTTTTTCCTTGCCCCAATAGTACATCGCGCCATGATCGTGTAACGCCACGATTCCCGGTGCCGGAAACTTTGCCTTCTTGGGGATCAGAACATAAGCGGGAACCCGAATGTCAGGGGTCGTGTTGAAGTAAACCTTTTCGCGAATGTAGTCCCCCATGTCCACCGA
>JAJDBZ010000333.1 GCA_029261095.1 Candidatus Omnitrophota bacterium
TTTGGAAGTCGCCCGCTTCCGCGAACTCCGTCTTCACTTTTCCGATCAAAGTGGCCAATGCCGGTTCGGGAGAATACCGATAAGAAGTTTCATAAAAGTCGATCGCCTCTTCGAGGTCATAATTCGCGTAGGCGATTTGCCCGAGTTCAAACAAAGCCACCGATTGGGTGGGATCGAGCTCGATCGCCTTTCGAAAGTAGACCTCCTTCTTCCCGCGATTGGTGGTTGGCAACTCGATTCCAGTTTTTGTGTAAATCCCCGCGAGTGCGGAATTGATCTGAGACAGAAGATTCGGGTTTTCTACCTTTTCTAGAATCGTTTGGGCTTGGATGAGCTGTTTTTCACCCTCTCTGAGGTCCCCCGCCAATGCCGTGTTGTTCCCCTGGACTGCCATAACATAGGCGAAATTGGACAGCACTCGGTTGTTTTCGCCCATGTAGTCGATCGCAGTCTTTAAAGATTTCTCCGCCTCGGCCAAATACTGGGCGTTCGCTTCTTCAACACCTTTCTGGTTATAGAGGAATCCGAGAAGGTTTCGCTTTTCATCGCGCGAGAGTTCACTGGTATCCGGACTTGTGAGAACCATCCTGATCTTTTCCGGTGTTGAAAGTTTTTCGAACGCGGCCCCATAGGGATTTCTGAACTGAAATTCGTCCCCTGCGAGGGGTTCGAAATCGATAGCGGGCGCGCCTTTGGATGGCTGATACACCGGTTTGGGGATAAATGCGGTGCCGGTGATCAGGACAGTGGCTTGTTGACCGGAGCGGACAGGAACCACCCCTTTTTCCTGGTTCTTCCCTTCCCCAATCTTGAATTGGACGATCCCATCCCTCTTGAATCGGATCTCCTTGGAAGCCCCTTCGGCGAGTTCACCCGATTTGATGGTCCCCAGACCGGAAACCGAATAGGATACATTTCCCAGTGCTTTAGAGGAAAAGACGACGCTTTTGCCGATGTCGGCGTCGACTGGTCTCTCCGATACTTTAAATTGGAGTGTCGATGCCGAAGCCCCAAACGCCACACCGAATGCGAACATCAAAAGTGGACGGCTCAATTCGACTTTCCCCATAATAGAGAAGGGTACACGAAGATCCATAAATTTGAATCATCCAAAGGTACGGGAAGGAAATTGGGAGGGACCGGGCCGGGGGCCGGCTCCGACTTAAACCAATCGCTCCAGTTTCGCTCTCAGAGCCATGTACTCGTTTTCGGCCTTCTGGAGGTTGGCTCGTTCACGTTCGATTACTTCAGGCGGGGCTTTAGCGACAAACCCCTCGTTGGCCAGTTTCTTCTGAAGACGCTCATAGTTCCCCTTGAGTTTCTCCACCGACTTCGATAGGCGGGCGATCTCCTTGTCTTTGTGGTCTGCACTCCAAATTAGAGAAATGTGAAGTTCATCCACGACCGCAGTCGAAGCAGCGGCAGATTCATCAGCCTCGAGTATCGCAGGTGATTCCTCGAGTTGGATGAACCGACGAAATCTCGGCCAATGGGATTGGACAAACTGGAGGTCTTCTTTCGGTCCTCCGAAGCTGATCTGGGAGACCTCTTTGGGAGACATTCCGAGTTCGTGACGGAGGTTTCGAATCGAATAGGAAATCCTTTGAAAGAGGTCCATCTCTCTTTCGAGTTCCGGGTTCTCTCTCTCCTTCTTGGGTTTCGGATACTCGGCGATCATGATGGAAGGTCCAGCATCCTCTTTCTCCAATCCGAGATCCCCGCGCGTTTCCTTCAGGAGTTGCCAGATCTCCTCGGTCATGAAGGGGCAGAAAGGATGCAAGAGTTTGAGAGCCCCATCCAGTATCTCCAGGAGTGTCATGATTGCGGCGTCACGCTCGGGGCAGGGGTCGCCATAAAGTCGCGGCTTCACCAACTCGAGATACCAATCGCAATACTCTTTCCAGAAGAAATCATAAATGGCGCCGCCGGCTTCGGCGTATTGGTACCCGTCCAGCGCTTTTCGCGTGGCCTCGACAGTGGTCTCGAAGCGGGAGCGAATCCACAGGTCTTCCCACTGCAAGGTGCTTTCATCGAGAGCGGGTGAAGAGACTCCCGCACTGGTATTCGAGAGAATAAGACGTGTCGCGTTCCAAATCTTGTTTAGAAAATTCCGGTAACCAATCAAGCGGTTGTCGCCCGATTCAATCTCGTTTCCGGACTCGTCCACCGAAGCCCCCAGCTTCATGTCCTTACCCTGAGAGGTCAGCATGCAAAGGGTCAATCGGACCGAATCCACTCCATAGGCTTCGATGATATCCACGGGGTCAAGTGCATTGCCGAGTGATTTCGATTGTTTTCGGCCCTCGAGATCACGCACCAGGCCGGTCATGTAGACATCGCGGAATGGGACATCGCCCATGAATTGGAACCCCATCATGATCATTCGCGCGACCCAAAAATAGATGATGTCGAACCCGGTCACCAGAGTACCCGTCGGGTAGTATTTCTTCAGAAGGTCCGTTTCCTCTGGCCACCCCATGGTCGAAAAAGGCCACAGAGCCGAGGAAAACCATGTGTCCAGAACGTCTTCGTCCTGTTTGAGTTCCGATCCCCCGCATTTCGGGCAAGTGGTGGGCTCGGTTTGAGTACAAACCTCAGTCTCGCAACTCTGGCAGTACCAAACCGGAATCCGATGCCCCCACCAGAGCTGACGCGAAACCGCCCAGTCGCGGACATTCTCGACCCACGCGAAGAAGAGGTTCTCAAAATGTTTAGGGACAAACCGTACACGGCCATCACGCACCGCCCGAAGGGGTTCCTCCATCAGCGGTTTCATCTTCACAAACCACTGTTTCATCAAATAGGGTTCGATGTCGCACTTCGATCGATAGCAAACGCCGACCCGGTTTTGGTGGGGTTCGGTTGAAACAAGGTGACCCATCGCTTCCAAGTCTTCAACAATCGCTTTGCGGCACTCATAGCGATCCATGCCGGCGTACTTTTCGCCGGCATTCTCGTTCATGGTGGCTTCGGTGGTGAAGACGTTGATTCGCTCCAGGTTGTGACGCTCCCCGATTTCGAAATCGACTTGATCGTGGGCCGGGGTCACCTTCAGGGCCCCAGTTCCGAAACCTTGCTCGATCGCTTCGTCGGCAATGATCGGAATGGTCCGATCAGTGGTGGGAACGCGAACGTGTTTTCCAATTAGGTGGCGATACTTTTCTTCCTCGGGATGGACCGCGATGGCAGTATCGCCGGGGATGGTTTCCGGACGAGTGGTTGCAATCCGTATTCCGCCCTCAAAATCAACACCGGGGTACTCGATGGTCCACAAAAACCCTTCGCGGTCCTCATACTCCACCTCGTCATCGGCGATTGTCGTATTGAGATGCGGGTCCCAATTGATCAGACGCTCCCCGCGGTAGATGTATCCTTCGTGGTAAAGATCGACAAACACTTTCGCCACCGCTTCGGAGAGACCCTCATCGAGGGTGAATCGCATCCGATCCCAATCGCAGGAACAACCGAGAGTCTTCAACTGGCCGATGATGGTTCCCCCGTACTCCTCGCGCCACTCCCAGATCCGTTTGAGAAGTTCCTCACGACCCAGATCGTGTCGGGTCTTACCCTCTTCCGCGTATATCTTCTTCTCAACCACCGACTGAGTCGCGATTCCGGCATGATCGGTCCCGGGCATCCAAAGGGTGTCGAACCCATCCATGCGCTTGTACCGAACGAGGACATCCTGCAAGGTGTTGTTCAAAGCGTGGCCGATATGGAGTTTCCCTGTTACATTCGGAGGAGGAATGACGATTGAATAAGCGGGCCGATCCCCTGTTTCGGGGGCCTTGAAAAAGCCGTTTTCTTCCCAATAGGAATACCACTTTTCCCTAGAGGAGTGGGGATCAAACCGTGTCGGTAATTCGTGTGTCGCGGACATCATTTCTCCTTGAAAACCTCAAAAACGGGGAGTATAGAGAGGTGAAGCGAATGGGTGTAGACCACCAATCGAACGATTCTCCTCCTTCCCCTAGCCTACTTCCATGCCCATCACATCGAGGGGGTTATTCAACTTTACCTGATCCTGAGACTTCACGGATTGACACTGGGAAACAGGAAAATAGAATGTCGGGTCTGTTCGTGGTCCGAAATAAATAACTTTTTGGAGTCCCTAAGCAATGGCCCGTGGTCGTATCAAGCATAAAGAGGTTGTCGAAACTCTCCATCACACCGATTGGGAAATCGCCAAAGAGAAATTCTCCAACTTTTGGAATGAGAAAATTAAACCTCATGAGCGCACTCTCATGACCGCCCTCACTGCCGTAATCGTTCTCGGGGTGGGGTATTTTTGGTACACAGACAAGCAAGCAAAAGGTCTTGAATCGGCAAATCAGTATCTCTCAGAAGCTAAGAGACGGTTCGATGAAGGGGATATGGCGGGCGCCCTTTCCGAACTGGATTATATCCAGGATTCAAGGGTAAAAATCCCTTCTGAAATGATCAATGCCAACATCGCGTATGCGAGTGCCGAATACGAACAAGCAATCTCGATACTCGGGCGTCTCATCGAAACTTCGCCGGAATCCGTTAAGCCCGATTTGCTGTATCAATATTCAGCTGCCCAAGAGAGCAGCGGCGATTTCGAGGGGGCGCTCCAGTCTCTGGTAAAAATAAAACCGCATCTGGGTGAGGAGCCTGACACGGCCAACCCATCACGAGATCCTTCACTATGGGATCGTTACTATTTCAGAGAAGGACGCCTCCTAGCCAAAACGGGTGACAAGGAGGGTGCGATAAAAACCTTGCTCAAAATCACCGAGCGCTCCCCATGGAGTATTAATGCCAGTAATGAAATCGATTGGATCCGCTCAAAACCGGTGGGCAATCTTGCTGAAAAGTGGGCTTCCCCCGGTAGCTGAATCTTTAGAATGTGAATCCTCAAACCAAGGAAGAACTTCGAGCAACTCTCCGAGCCAAACGGAAATCGATACCCGCCCTGGTCCGTGGGAAAAAATCGCTGGCCATTCTTGATCGTCTTCGCGGGCATCCCGCCTACTCCGTTGCACAGAACCCCGCGTTATCATTCTCGGCGGGATCGGAAGTCGAAACACTCTCTCTTATCCAGGATCGCGTTTCAAAAAAACTTCCAATCCTGCTTCCGCGCGTCTTGAGTCCGGATCGGATCGAGTTTCACCGAATCGAAGATTCATTGAACCACCTTGTAAAATCGGAGATGGGAATCCTCGAACCCCCCTCCAATCCAGGGACCCGCATCCCTTTAACGGATATCGACCTCCTCGTGTTACCGGGTCTGGGATTCGACCCAGTGGGGAATCGGCTTGGCCAGGGTAGAGGCTATTTCGATCGGTTGCTTTCTGAGGTTTCCCCCTCTGTTCCTAGATTGGCTCTTGCTTTTGAGTGTCAGATGGTGTCTGAAATTCCGGTCGAACCCCATGACGAGAGAGTCGACGAAGTGATCACTGAGAGAACCTCCTACTCCAAACATCGTCATGTAATGGAATCTCAATCGGTGCAAGATACCCACGATTTAGCGTCGCGATTATCCAGAATTCTGAAACCGCCCCTGGCGGTTCGCCTTTGCGGAGAATTGGGCGCGGGAAAAACCGAATGGGTCAGGGGCTTCGCACACGCCCTGGGTTGGGAAGGAAGAGTCCGCAGCCCATCGTTTTCGCTGGAGAATGTTTACGGCCTACCGGAGACCACTCTCTACCACCTGGATGGTTACCGCCTAGTCGACCCCAGCCATCTCGACCTGGACCGGTTCGCGGAAATACTCCAAGACCCAGAGTGTCTTGCCTTGATCGAATGGCCGGAACGATTCGGCGATTCCGTCCCTCTCTTTTCTCCTGAGCTTCATTTCAAGAGATTGAAGAATGAAAACCGACAGATCACTTATGTCTCTTACGAGACGAGGCACAGAATTGCAGAAGAATCAGCGTAGGGCAAAAGGAGAGTATTAGAAGGTCTCCCACATTTCATCAACTTTTTTCAATCCCTCCAACGTTAGGTGAGGCTCGCTGTGATCAATGAAATCCGCATCGTCGGTAAAAACACTCGCCAACCCACCTGTTGTGATGACCTGAACCGGTTGGCTGAATTCAGCCTTCACGCGTGATACCAACCCTCGAATCATCTCCAACCACCCAAAATAGAGGCCCGACCGAATACAATCGACAGTGTTGCTTCCTATAACAGAGGGTGGTTTTCGAATGCTCACTTGGGGAAGAAGGGCTGTTTTCTGAAACAGGGCCTCCGCACCGAGTTCGAGGCCAGGAAGGATGATCCCCCCGCGATAATCTCCCTCTGGCCCAGCCACATCGAAAGTTGTGGCAGTTCCGAAATCGATGACAATCAATGGAGGAGAGTATTTTTGCAAAGCTGCCCATGTGTCCACGATCCGATCGACACCGGCTTCGTGCGGATGATCGATGTTCAAGGGTAGTAGCAACGGTTCACATGGGTGAATCACCCGAACGTCGGTGCCAAGGATTTCTTGACCCACACGTATCCAGGAGTCCTCGAGTTTGGGCACAACACTCCCGAGGATGAGCCGATCAGGGTCGAATGCGTACTGTTTGAGGATCTGGGTGAGGACAGCGCCATACTCATCGTGGGTTCGAATAGGCCGACTTGAAATCCGCCATTCATGAAGGATTTCGGAGTCCGAAAAGGCGCCGAGGGTGATATGCGTGTTCCCAATATCGACTGCGAGAATTCTCTTCACGAGAAACGTGGGAGCGATTGGTTAGCGGCGATGGTCCGTTCTTCCGGAGGATGCCCCTTCGCGGCTCGCTCCCTCACGACCCGGTTGCTGGTTCCAGCGGATGTTCTCTTCCGGCTGGATGGTGGCAACCGCGTGTTTGTATATCAGGTATTGCTCTTCCCGTTCTTCATTGACAACCACAACGGTGAAATTGTCAAACGCGGTTATCTTCCCATGCAGATCCGATCCATCGGATAGATGCAAGGTAACCGAAACACGGTCGCGCCTCGCCTGGTTTAGGAAACTGTCTTGAATGTTGATCTGAGGTTTCGACATGACATATCACCCCCCGCGGGAAATTACATACTATAGTAAGTCAAAAACAATTCATGAAGAACCCAGCAGAGTCCTTCCCATTCAATGCCTTAAGAAGATTATAGCCCATTTCTTTGAATTTCTGCAACTCATGTGACATTTGACTCCGAAACTCCTATTTCACCTTGAGAACATTGCCGATCTGAACCCGGACTCTCTTGCCGATTCGGCCATTTCAACATAAAGTCGAACCTCAATAAGGATCGAAATTTCAAGGAATTCCAATTCCAGGAGGACACACAAGATGGCCCATGAATTACCAGCTCTCGATTATCAGTTCGACGCTCTGGAGCCACATATCGATGCCAAAACAATGGAAATCCACCATGACAAGCATCACGCTGCTTATGTTGCAGGATTGAACGGTGCGTTGGAGGGGCAGGATGCTCTTGCTTCGAAGAGCCTAGAAGACCTTCTCAAAGGCATCAAAGATGTTCCGCAAGAGAAACGCCAGGCAGTCATTAACCATGGCGGTGGGCACGCCAACCACAGCCTTTTTTGGAAAACCATCGGTCCAGGAGGCGGCGGCGCCCCATCGGGCGATCTCGCTTCAGCAATCGATTCCGCTTTTGGTGGATTCGATGCTTTCAAAGAGAAATTTGAGACCGCCGCAAAGACCCGTTTCGGGTCTGGTTGGGCTTGGTTGGTCAAGGATGGTTCAGGTGGGTTGGAGGTCCTCAGCACTCCCAACCAGGATTCGCCGCTAATGGATGGGAAGACCCCGATTCTCGGCCTAGATGTCTGGGAGCACGCCTATTACCTCAATTACCAGAATCGTCGCCCCGACTATGTCGCCGCATTTTGGAACGTGGTGAAATGGGATGAAGTGGCAAATCGATTTGGAAAGTAATTAAAGCAAAACTTTCGCAATAAAGCAGATCCTTCACAATCCAAGGCACCCCCGAATTCCTGAATTTGGGGGTGTCTCATTTTTGCCTTTTTTTCACTCCCCTCGTCTCTAAGGAGTTGGCGCGACTTTTTGGAAAAGAATTGTTGCGGGGCACAACACGAAGTGGCAAACTATGCGCGAATGCCTATCCGGACAGGAAATTGGCAGTCCATGCTTTTCGGTTTTCGTCACTCTCAGGAGGCGCTATGTGCCGGTCCATCAGATTCCTACCAATCCTCTTTTTTTTCCTCTCAATTCTTCCATTCCCTTTTACTCCTTCGGCTGAGGCGGGCAACTTTGACGATCTCATAGAATTGTTCGGAGCATTCAAGGGAGGTCCGGGTGGGGACCTGAACGGAGATGATGTCACCAATCATGTCGATGTCTTCCTCTTCGCCCTTGAATGGAGACTCCGGTTCACTAGGGTTGTCGAAACCTCACCCGCTAAAGGCGAGGGCGGAGTGGCTATCACCCGCGAAACGATTCTCCGATTCGATTCCCCCCTCGACCCGACGACGATCAATTCCAATTCCATCTACGCCAAATTCGCCGGGGCGAAACTCGCTGCGCGATTGCATGTCAGTCCCGACCAGGACACAGTCACCCTCTTCTATGAAGACAATCTTCCACCTTCTTCATTGGTCCGTGTCACTGTCGATGGTGATCTATTAAAAGACGCGGATGGAAAAGGAGTCGACGCCGACGCAAACAGTAGTGAAGGTGGGATCGGGACTTTCGATTTCGATACGCTCACTCTCTCCACGATTCCCGGCACCGTAGTCTTTGGACGCGTCTTCGCCTCCGAATTCTCAACCGCAAAGGGGACCACACAAGAGGTCAACGTTCCTCTCGAAGGCGTCCGGATAACGGTCGATGGGATGGAGGACATCTGGAATACCGCGACCGACAACATGGGGAATTTCACTCTGGACCCTGCCCCGGCTGGTCGGTTCTTCGTCCACATCGATGGTCGCACTGTGCAGTCCGCCTCGATCGACGGAGTCGTGACCGACACCACCTTCCCTGATGGGCCTTACTACCCCTTCGTCGGCAAAGCCTGGCAATCGATCCCCGGGGAATCGGCATCGGTCGGGAATGTCTTTCTCCCGCTCGTCCTTGAGGGCGCCCTCCAACCGGTCAGTGAATCCGAAGACACCGTCATTGGTCTGACCGATAACGTCATCGCGACTAACCCGGAAATGTTTGAAGGAATCTCCATCACGGTCCCGGCAGATTCGCTTTACGCCAACGAGGGAACACGCGGCGGTCGTGTCGGACTCGGAGTCGTTCCGCCTGACCGTCTACCGGGAACGCTTCCCACGGGGCTTGATTTCCCGGTGGTGATCACCGTGCAAACCGCTGCGGCAACTGAGGAAGGACAGCTTCCAACGAATTTCGATGTCCCCGCCCCAGTCTGTTTCCCAAATTTGCCGCTTCCTCACACCGGGGAGCCGCTGCCCGCCAATTCCCAGAGCGCGCTTTGGAGTTTCGATCACGACAAAGGTTTCTTCGAAATCGTCGGTTCGATGACAGTATCGCCTGACGGTCAAACGATCTGCACCGATCCCGGTGTCGGCATCCTCGCTCCCGGCTGGCATTCTTCCATCCCCGGAACCTCTGGGAGTGGTGGCGATACTGGGAGTTCGAGCGGCGGCTTTGGTGGAGGAGGAGGAAGCGGCGGTGGGGGGGGCGGTGATGATGACGACGATGATAACGGTGGAGGCGGGGGGGACGACGACGATGACGACGATACGACCGGCGATGATGATGACGATGACACCTGCAAAGGAGTCGATTGCGGTGATGACGATGACACAGGGGATGATGATGATGATGATGATGATGACGACGATGATGATGATGGCGGAGGTGGTGGCTGCTCGAGTGGCGATTGCCCAGTCGATATTCTAGCACCACTCCTGGATCTTTATGTGGATGAAGAGATCACTTGGGAGACTAGCCTCTTCTGTGCCACCGGAGAGTTCGCTTGGACCAGCGATTTTGGGCACCCCGAATCGGGAAAGCAACGGAAGTTTGTCACTCAATACAACTCCCCCGGTCCACGCACCGTCAGTGTGACCTACTCCGAGGGGGACACCGAAATGTGCATGGACACGCTGACCTTTGAAATTATCGAACGGGCAACTCCCTGTATGATTACTGACTTCAGAGTTGAGGGCGGATTTGGTACCGGACTTTATTTCTTCGATGTGAATTCCAGTCCTGGGAGACTGACCTGGGACATCCCTTCAACAATGGAACTTGAACCTCCTCCAGGTTTCGATTACGCGGCACTTTTCTGCGAACCTGGAACCTACACCGCCAAGGTAACGTTGCTCCCCGAGGGTGGGGGACTGGAACCACCTTGTACCGAGGAATTTCAATTCGAGATTCCAGAAGAGGGAATCTGCGATGTTCAGCTCATCGCGAACACTTCTCCCAACCCCTTCATCTATAGCTTCGAGGCGGCAGGGATCGGAGGAAAACCTGACGTATTCGACATCCGTTGGAATGTCCGAGGGCCGAACGGTGAACTCCCCATCCCACCAAATCCTCCCGAACACATTCCTGGAAAGAATGTTTTTGAGACATTTTTATGCACCCCTGGTACCTGGACAGTGCAGGCGACAGCGCGCGCGCGGCACTGTATTCGCGTCTGCGAATTCCCCGCCATCCAAGTCGAAGTCGCCGACCCAGGCAGTTTATGCGATCCGAGCACCATCATGTCGGCGCAGTTTCCCGGTACAAACATGTGGAGTTTTTCGCTTGCAACCGCTCAACCTCCGGGTGAAGTGTTTTGGGAATTGAAAGATCAGTTCGGGCTACCCCTCAACTTTTCCCAACTGGCAAACCAGGACGATATTTGGATCGCCACACTGGACCCCTCGTTCGGGAACCAATTCGCAGTCACCGCCACACTGATCACTCAGGGATGCATGGAACGGTGTTCCACTTCCATTTTGGTGGACCTTTCGACACAGAAGGCTTCGCCGCTCCCTTCGGATTGGATGATCGACCCACCTATCGCTGAGAGTGGCCCCGTTGAAGGTGTTATTCAAAGGGGCTCGATTCCAAAGACGGGGATATCCGGTTTGTTCTACTACGCCATTATCGATGTCGATAATGGAGGCATCATCCGTCGTGGAATTGCCGGCGAGAATGGGATCGCTCACACCAACCTCATCCTGGCTCCAAACACGAATTACGAGGAATACATCATCCGCGCCGAAACCCTCGAAATCGGTTTCGCCTCCTACAAGACTCCAGGAAGCGGGGGACGATTCCCCGTTCCCGATTTCGAACTCTATGAGGACACCTCTCCCGACTTCGATGACGATGGTCTCAGTGCAATCGGGGAATACATTGTCGGGACCAACAATGGAAATCCCGATAGCGACAATGACAATATCCTGGATGGTGATGAGGTGCGGTTGGGGCTCAACCCGCTGGATGGTTTTCCGGTTCAGACCGGAATTATCGCGACCGCCGATACTCCGGGAACCGCGGTGGATGCGTGCTCGGTCAACGATATCGCCATCATCGCCGACTCGGATCAAGGAATCTCAGTCTTCAACATCTTCAACGGCATGGAGCCGACCATTGTGGCCCAAGTGGATACGCCCGGAAATGCACAGCGGGTCGCCTGTTCCGGAAACATCATCGCGGTTGCGGATTGCGAAGCCGGGCTTGTGGCTATCGACATCTTCGACCCACCGGACGCCGAGATCCTCTACCAACAGGATTTCGCTGGATCTTGCGCACAATCCCTTGTTGTAGCGGCGGATGTCGCTTATGTGGGTTACGAAAGCGGTTTGGTGGCCGCTTTCGATCTCCCGACCGGCGAGTTGATCGATTTCACGACACTCGATGGCCCGGTGGTCGATCTCTTCATCGAACAGGACAACCTCTACGCACTTACTGAGACGACCTTCTATATTTTGGAATATCTCGGTGTGAAGCTGGAAGTGGCCACTTCGCGAAATTCTCCCATTACCAACGGAAGCAACCGTCGTCTCTTTGTCGGGGATGGAGTCGCCTACGCAGTTCACGGCTCCGGTTACAACACCTTCGACGTTTCCAATCCCTCAAGTCCAAACCTGATTCAAGAAGGAAGCACCAGCCAGTTCGGCGGATGGCAGAATATGGTGCTCAACGGTTCGGGTCTCGGGATCGCGGCTGTTGGAGCGGGAAGTAACACCGGAGATGTGGGAGTCTATGATGTCTCTTCAGCCACCGAAACCGACGATTTCAGATTCGGGTTCGCCACCCCGGGCGGGGCGAAGTCGGTCTCCATCTTTGAAGGCTTGGGCTATGTGGCCGATGGCGGTAGTGGAATCCAAGTGGTCAATTACCTTTCGGCGGATGGCCTGGGAAATCCCCCGGCAATCGCATTTTCCGCAAGCTTCCCGCTCGATCCAACCGCGGAAGTTCAAGCGGGCGCCCTCGCGCGCATCACGGCCGATGTCACCGATGATGTACAGGTCAGCCATGTGGAGTTTTATATCGGAGGAGAGTTGGTCCGGTCGGATGGGAACTTCCCATTCGAATACCGTTTCATCACTCCGCTTTTCGATACCCAGTTTTTCTTCACTCTACGGGCCAAGGTGGTGGATACCGGTGGAAACGAAACCTGGACCGATGAAATCACGGTCAACCTCCTCGCAGACACGACACGTCCGCAAATCGCCCGTGTCTCACCAACCGGTGGACAAAGCATGGTCGATACCGTATCGGTCCGCTTTACCGAGCCCATGGACCGGGAAACTTTTAATTCGGTCCGCTTCTTTGTCCGTCGGGTCGGGGATGGGTCCGGACTTCCGTTGAAAGGGCTCGGAGAAATCATCCCGAACGGGGCCTTCTCCTATCGTGAGGGTTCCAACACAGCCATCCTGACCTACCCGGCTCCGATTTCTAAAGGCTTTTATGAGATTGTTGTGATCAACTCGGTCGCGGATCTCTCAGGGAATCGGCTGAGGCGAACCTTGAATTCCAGGTTCTACGTCGGCGATGCGGTCTTCTGGACCTTACCTGGTGAGGGAAATTGGAATGTGGGCGGAAACTGGAGCACTTTCATTGTGCCAAGCGCCTCGGAGACCGCGATTGCATCCCTACCCTCCCCGGCGACGATTGTGATCGACGAAGTTCATGAAGTAGGGACCCTCTATTCAGACCACTATATCGATATGACCAATTTCGGTGGAGACCTGACGGTCAACGGTCCATTCTTCCTCAACCATCTTCTCGACATGGGAGGTAACACACACCTCAGAAACGCTGAGATTCAGATAGGACCTTCCGGACTCATTCGCTTCTTCCGAAACGGGTCCGGAGTTTCAGCAAACCTCGATGGATTAACTGTCAACGGGAACATGGATTACACAGGTACGGGAACCTTTGTCAGCGTCAGGAACAACCTAACCTTAAACGGACGAATCCGATTACGAGGGAGTACTGGGTCAACTCTGGATGGATTGACCTTTTTGGACACCAGCCAAGTCTTAGATGGGACGGGAACCGTGCAGTTTCTGGTTAATCGGAGTGATAGTTCTGTCGGCGCTTCGGGATCTGGGATCTCTCTCACTGTGGGCCCTGAAATCAATATCCAGGGGCCAGGACAAGGAAATGTCTTGCTTGGTGTGGGAGGCCGAATGCAAGGAACGGTCGATTCCACGGCTGGGCAAATACGACTTCGAGGAGAAGATTGGATCAACGAAGGTCTTCTCCATTCACACGGCGTTGGCCGAGTCTGGTTGCTCGATTCCTGGACGAACGCCGGCGAGATCATTCTGGAGGAGACCGGGACGGTGATCTTCGATGGGGAGTTTGACCCGAGCGACCTTGGCGCCTTCACTAGAACCGGAGGAATGGTGGAACTCGCCGGAACAGTCGATGCGGCCACAGAGCCACTCATCCTCGATAACTCCACGGGGTCATGGGTGCACAATGGAAGAATTAAAGACGGGATCGTCGAGACTCGCGACGGTACCCAACTCATCGCGGGAGGAAACACCAATTTCGGCAGCCCGGGCGGGATATTCGATCATGCCACACTCAATGGACAGATATCTCTTGGCTCCTCGAGACTCGTTCGAGTTTTTAATGGATTGACCCTGAATGGGCTGATCACCATGTCGGGTTTTACTGGCTCCGCGGGAGCCAGCTTTAGGTTCCAAGATGCCGCCAACACCCTGGATGGAACAGGAACTGTTCAGTTCTTGCGAACCCCTGGCGCCAATTTTTTTGGTTCGATCGTGCCGGAAAGTTTTGTCGTCGGGCCGGATATCACCATTACCGGCCCCGGACAGGGCCAAGTAGAACTGGGGGTCGGGGGTAGAATGCAAGGGACGGTCGATTCTGTGGCCGGGAAAATTCGATTGAGCGGAGTCGATTGGGCGAACGAGGGACTGATTCAATCTCATGGTCTCGGTGAAACAAGCCTAGAGGGAACTTGGACAAACAACGGCGAGATTATCTTGGAGGAAACCGGGACACTGGTCCTCGGCGGTGAGTTCGTTCCAAGCGATCTTGGGAGCTTCACACGAAGCGGTGGAACCGTGGATCTGACTGGTACGGTCGATCTCGCCACAGAGGAGCTCGTACTGGACGAGAATACCGGGACATGGAACTTCGGAGGACAAAGTAACACTGGTGGGCGACTCGAAAACGGAACCGTCACCATGATTGGTGGAAACCGCCTCACACCCAGTGGGGGCCATCTGGATAACGCTGTTGTGAATGGAGGCTTCTTTGTTGGGCAAGGCCAGTCTCTGCAAATCCACAACGACCTGACCCTGAACGGCCGAATCACCATGGCCGGACTTGGAGGCTCCGTCTCCGCGTTCCTCACGTTTCGTGAGAGCGCGAATCAAGTCTTGGACGGAACCGGAGACATATTCTTCGGCAATCAGGAAGGGAATTCCATCAGTATCCAGAATGGAGACCTTCTAATCGAACCAGGATTTGATGTGTTTGGGCATTCAGGAAGTTTTTCCGGGGGGCCCTCAAACGTCTTATTCAATCGTGGAACTATCCACTCAGACCGGGTCGGGACCATTGCATTCTCCGTTCCCACGCTTAATGAAGGACTTGTGAAAACCTCAGGAGGCGGTTCGATTTTCATCAATAATGATTCTTGGGCAAATGCGGGTCGGATCGAAATGGCGACGAGCAGTTCGATTGAAACTGGAACCGCCATTAGCTTTGACCAAGCCGCCACTGGAACGCTCTCGGTCGACATTGGGGGGACCGCTGAGGCTGATATCGCGAAACTTGTGGTCCGGGGCCAAGCGACTCTCGATGGAACACTCGAGATCAATTTGGTCGGCGGTTTCGAGCCGAACGCGGGAGACTCTTTTGTTGTCATGACCTACGTATCGCGCAACGGGATGTTCGCGATCGAAGATCTGCCCGTACTCGAGCCCGGAAAGGTTTGGATCGTGAACTACAACCCAACCGATATCACGCTCGATGTGGTGACTCCGTAGTCCGGCACTATATTAACTATCTATATTTTGGGGACTTTTTTTCTTCCTTCTAAAAAATTGCCCACAGAGGCCTCTTTTTGTGATAAATTTAGTCATGTGATGGTTCTGCTTGCATTTGCTCTGAAGTATTCCGTGGAATTCCCTCAAACCTATCTGAAATCGGCTAAGACCGGAGGCCCGAAATGTATTACAAAACATCCTTTATCACCACTCTAATCTTTGTATTGTCGATGTCTTTCGCCCCGCAGGCGATCGGACAGATCCAACAAGGCGTCGATTATTTCCCGACACCGGACGGGTTCGAGCTCAACCATCCCAGTTTTGATTTCGTTTCCGATCCGATCCCGGCCGACTTTTTTGATCCGGGCTCGGACGCCTTCGGCGAAGGGTTCGAAGCCGTTGCGGGCATACCAGTACAAACCTCGCCGGAACTCCCCCCATCATTTCCGCCAATTGATACGATGGTCGTCCGGTTAGACAGTTTCGAGGCACCCGGAGCAGGAAATGTCGCCCCGGTTGCCATTCAGGTGGTCGCCCTGAGCCTTCAATCGGTCGCTCCAATCACAGTCACTTTCAACGGTGGACAGAATCCCGAACTGTGGGATGTCCGAGTCAGTCTATCGGATGTAAACCCTTCGATAGGCCAAATGGCCGTTACTGGTGGGGGACCCAGAGGGTTCTTGCAGGGTGTAGTCCTCGAACCCGTTGTGGTTCCTCGCCTCATTTTCACCCGTCAATCAGACAACGCGGAGAGAGTCTTGGATTACGGCCAAGAGGGGCGCAATCCTGTAGTCTATTCACCCGTTTGTGGATCATGGAGCAATTTTAATGGGGACCCGGCAATCCCCGAGGGTTTTTTTACCGATTCCAACGGGGACGGGAATTTCAACCTGGGACCGATTCCGGGAACCAACGCTGATTTCAAAATTTCGCCTGAACCTCCATCCGATTTTTTCACTGATTGTAACAACAACTCCATTTTCGATGGGTGTGATTTGATCCTCGGGAACTTAGACGACTGTGACAGGAATGGTTTGCCCGATAGTTGTGAACTCGATCAAGGTGGTGGAATCGACCACAACTCAAATGGAATACTGGACTACTGCGAATCGACTGTCTCCATTCACCAACTGTCGTTTGTGGATGCCGAAGGGGGGATGGTTCTGCAGAATTCGGATTACGGACAGGTCACCATCAATGTCCCGGAGCCGCCGGCGGAATTCGCTCTGTGGTTCAACATTCTCTTCGACGGTCGTTGGGCTGTACAAAACGCTCCCATTATCCAAACCCAGGGACTTGGAGAGTTTCAATCGTTTACCTTTTTGTTCAGCTTGGGAAACACCATTGGCGATGAAGTCACTAGCGGAGCGGTCGCTTTCCAAATCAGCAAGCAACCCATCATCGATCCATTCTTGATCGAAACTCCTGTTGAGGACTTGCCCGTCTCCGGGAAAGATTTTTATGCGGGAGAGGTCTTCGATGAAGTCGAAGGAAACCCTCGGCCGCACATCCCCGCCCAGGCACAAGACTTGGTAAATCCATCGGCACTCTCTTCGGCCAGCTGGGAAATAGTCCGCCGAGCACGAGTTCCAGGTGTTACCGAGGAAAAGAACTATTGTGTTCCAGGCGCATTCGCCCGGTCGCTGGCGTGGATGAATGATCTCTACTGTTTAAACCTTCCCGAAGACTGTGACAGTGCCCAAGAGATTTATGAGAAAATCAAAATTCTCATGAAAACGAATGGCACCAAGGGGACAACCACTCGCCGGGGCAGCGACGGCGGCAGCGATGCGGATGACGGTTTGGAAGAATTTATCGAGATGAAAATGCTCGAAGGAAAATTAACCTTCAACAGCAAAGAATATTATAACTCAACTTCACCAACCCCCGAGGATTTGCTCGACGATCTTCGTGCGGGCAAGGATGTGGTGATGTACCTTCGATGGCTGAATTCCGGGGACGGAAGACCCGGAGGACATGCGATTACCGTCGTCGGCTTTATCAAATGCGCTACCGGTATCTCCATTTACTACCGTGACGACGCCATCGGCGCCGATAATCAGGGAGACAACAAGGAGGATGGCGGAATTAAATCGGGAATGATTGAAGGAAGCGGTACAGACTGGAAGCTCAGCGGCGTCGGGAGTAACCGTCAGGGAGGTATCGTGTCCATTTGCCCTTCCAACCTCGCCGCAGCCAGTGCCGCCAACAAGCATATAGGTGTCGCTGATGAAATCTTGAGCAACGCATCCAATTCGGAAACCGTCCCGGATGCGACCACTGTGCGCCTAGTGAAGGGACAATTGTGTAAAGTTCTCGATATCGGGTGCTATTTGAAGTCGGCTCTAGAACAACAAGAAGCTGCTACCGAATGTATCGAAGCAGCCAGCGCCCTTAAAGCTTGCGCCAAGATCGCAAAGGCAAGCGCGATAGAGTTGTGCAAGAACCCCTCCATCGAGTTAGTCAAAGCGTTGGCTGGGAAGACAGCCGAAATCCGGCTGCTAACAATGACCCTGGTGGAAAAATTCCCGCCGGAAACTCCCACACCCACAAACACCCCAGACGTTCCCACATCCACCTTCACCGGAACGCCAACTCCTTCGCCAACTGCAACACCAACTTCAACCGCGACACCGACAAGCACGCCGACATCAACATCCACTCCAACAAGTAC
>JAJDBZ010000334.1 GCA_029261095.1 Candidatus Omnitrophota bacterium
AGGGAGAGAGTTGAGAGAACCCGAAGAGATGAATCGGGCGAAGATTCTTTTCCGTGGGTCCACGCCCACCGATTTTCAGGGAACGTGACAACTGTGGCAGGGTGAGAAAGTCGAAATCCTCGTCCGACAGGCCTCTGGCGGAACCGGTATCACCGAAGAGGGCGAGATAGAGGTCTCGTTCGCAAGCCTCGACACTTTCCACCCTCTTGTCATTCGGATTGGCCATCCAATTCTCGATCATCTCCTCACGGTGGTATTCATATTCCAAGAACAGGCGCGCAAGTCGTTCCGAGAGTTGCCAGGCGCGTGAGACTTTCGCGCTTTCGGAAAGACCAGGCGGGGTGCTTAAGAAATCCTGGAACAAGGGAAATGGTTGCAGTCGATCCGAGTCCAGTAGCCGAGCCAGGATGAGAAGTTGAACCTTCTCGCGTTCCAGGTGGCGGAACTTTTTCTCCGGGTCGGTTGACCCGGATTCCATCGAAACATCCCACAATCCCTTTTCGAGGAAGGGGAACTTGTGGTTCATAGAGAGTCCCGAGTGCTGTGCGAACCGGAGCTGAAGCCACTTAGTCAGATGCTGATTGGGTACGAGTAGGGTTTGAGGGATGAAGGGATCGCCGCACTCCAGTCGTTCCAGAGCGAGCCGATCGGCAAGGTGTACCGCCAGTTCGTGAATATGATTGGAAAGGATGAGATGGAATCCCACGTTGGTTTTGTTTCCTATCTGGGCCGCGCCGGAGTTATGCGGTGGCGAAATCGTTTTGAATCATGAATCCAGGTAGGTTTCCACAAACGCTCTGGGAGACAAGACGGTTATCCCTCGATATCCCGAACACTCGAGGAGTGCCTTATCCCCGCTGACAATGACCGAAGCGCCCCCTCCAATGGCGCAAGCCAAGAATTTGTCGTCGTCGGGGTCATCACAGATTGGGCCTTCGAGGAAAGCAGGGATTCCAGTCTGGCTTCGGCCGACAAGAATTCTCAGGAAGCGAAGGAAATCTTGGAAGGCTGGAAGTTCCGCCATACGATTTCCAACTTGGGAATACTCCTCCAAGATGCCCTCGGTAATGAGGAATTCGATTCGCTCTTCAATCCATGCGTCGATTATCGCACCCGGAACGCATCCAAAGAAGATCCCCGAGACTATCACGTTGGTATCGGCGACGATCTTCACCCATTCGACCTCTCACGACGCTTCTCTTCCCGGACTTCCCCTATCGCTATTTCCACATCGGAAGGCTTGAGCCCTTTCTCTTTCGCATATCGACGGCTTCTTTCGAGTATTCCTTCCATCTCATCCATCGAAGGCGGCTGAATCATCTTCAACATCACCGTATCTTCGAGAGCGATCACGGCAAACTCTGAGCCCGGTTCGAGGTGGAGCGCCTTCCGGATTTTTTCGGGAATGACAACTTGCCCTTTGGAGGACATTCGTGTGGTGCCTAAAGTGGACATGCTTCTTCTCCTGAGTAAGACAATCTTACTGGTAAGATTACGAGGAGTGGGTGAGAATATCAAGAATGCGGGCACCGGGCCGCCCAGGGTTGAACACCCAGGGCTGACCATACCAAGTCCCTCCGGGACTTTCTAATTCAGTCGGGGAAGTAGACTTCATGTGGTTAGCGCTCGAATTGATTCCTGCGCGTTCACACACTCCCCATCGGAACTTCTCTGAACAATACCAGATCGTCTTTGTGCACCGCGACACACGAACCGATTTCGCGACCGATGTTCTTCTTGATCTCTTCGGTGTTCTTGCCTCGGAACTGGACCATCTCGGAGGAACTCAGGTTGGCTAAACCTTGGCCAATCCGTTCGTTCTGCTCCGAAGCGATACAGATGGGATCGCCGACATTGAAACTGCCTTCAATCTCTGTGACACCGGAAGGAAGCAGGCTCTTGTTCCCTTTCTCCAGAGCCTGTTGGGCGCCATGGTCGACGAATAAAGTCCCACGCGTTGTGCGGCACCCCAGGATCCATCTCTTACGTGAAGCCAGCCCCGAACTCGGGGTCACGAACCAGGTCCCCGGCACATTCTCATCGGGTGCGGATTCGAGATCGGTCATCTCGGGGTAGGATGCTAGAATTTTTTGGAGGATGTCCGAATCTTTCCCCGAAGCGATGACACAGTTGACCCCCATCATCATCGCCTCGCGCACAGCGGTCAGTTTCCCGCGCATTCCGCCCCGCGATCGTGAAGTGGCCGGCCCGCCCGCCGCATCAAAAAGTTCGGGCGTGACTCCGGTCACTCGCTTCACTGGTTTCTTTTCGCTATCCCAAACGGAGTCGACATCGGTCAGCAGTACGAGGAGATCCGATTGGGTCTTCCCCGCCACCGCGGCCGCCAAACGGTCGTTGTCTCCGAACTGGAGTTCCTCGGTCACGACTGTGTCATTCTCGTTGACGATCGGAACAACCCCCCAATGAAGTAATCGCTCCAACGTATGACGTGCGTTGAGGTACCGATCTCGGTGCTCAAGCCCTTCGCGGGTGAGTAGAACCTGAGCGGTCTTCAGGTCATGACTCCCGAACAGGTCGGCGTAGGTCTTCATCAGCAGAGGTTGGCCGATGGCGGCGAGCGCCTGACGGTCGGTGACCTCAGTGAGTTCACCTTCCCAACTCATCCACTCACGCCCCGATCCGACCGCTCCGGACGAAACCAACACCACCTCGATCTGCCTGGCAAAAGCAGCCGCGATCCCATGGGCCACCGAACCCAGGACCTCGAGGTTTAACCCACCTCCGGCCTGAGAGACCAGATTGGTGCCCACCTTCACTATCACGCGATGGGGAATGGGAATGGAATTGGGTGTTTCGTTCATCTTTTCTTTTCGACCTTCTACCCCGGCCTGGCCAGAATCGTTTGCCAACAGCCCAATCTTGGTTCAGGTCGAGGGTTTCCTCAAGACGATCTCTAAATTGGCGCGAAATCGGTTTCGTTCTGTTTTGGTGTTGACCCAACGTTCGTACCACAAACCGGGATAAAACATGAGGGCCGAGAGAAGCAGGTATTCAGGGACCCCTTCGAAACCCTCGAGTTCGACCAACTCGAAGCCGGATCTTTCAGCAATCGATCGGACATCATGGAACCGGTTGAATCGGTAATAAGTGGAAAACGTGTCTTCCGACTCCCGACCTCGCAACTGATTGTACCATTGGTGAAACCAGGTAGGGGTCAGCCTCGAGACCCACCCGATGTAGTGATCGCGATTCGGCGTCTTGATCGAAAAGCATCCCCCAGGTTTGAGCACCCTGTGGACCTCGCTGAGCACCCCCAGCGGGTCTGCGAGGTGCTCAAAGACATTGACCGAAACCGCTGCATCAAAAGAAGAATTCTCAAAGCTCAGGTGGAACCCATCTCCAATAACGGACCGGTCTACAAGACAGTTCGAGCCCACCCTAGGATCGAGATCGAACCCATAAACCCGGCGTTCTGGCCCTCTCCATTCCAGTTCGCTGATGATTCCTGTCCCAGCGCCTAGGTCTAGGATCCGTCCCTCTTCAGGGAGCAAAGCACGCGTTTTCCTTGAAAAATGCTGGAAATCAGTCTCTGTATCGGGATAGTAACGGGCCAGGGAGCGGGCAGTAGCCGGGGTTGTCCTGCGGTCGGATGTCATGCCGGAATCATAGATAAGCGCCCGCTCTTTGCGAGAGGATGGGTACCTTTAGGGCGGGGCTAAGCCCGAAAAAGGAGTAAAAAAAGTGTCAAAAAGTGCTTGTGTTCGGGCGATCGTTAGACTAGACTTAAAATAAGATCTCATGAAGATCGAAGTGTGTCCAGATTGAGTTTCTTAGAGAAAATCACAAGTCCGGTCGTTTAAGCGAGACGTTGTGGGTTCTCGGACGTTATTGAATTAGGGGAACAACAGAGGTCGAAGTAAATGATGCATAGCCGAAAAGGACTGACATTAATTGAACTGCTTGTTGTGCTGCTGGTCATCCTGACACTGGCTCTCATCGCCATTCCACCCTTCATGAATGCTCGTCTCCGAGCGGATGTGGCGAGAGTGAACCAGGACCTCCAGTATCTCGAATCCGCGATTGAGTTTTACTACCTCGATCACAAGCGATATCCCGAGAGCAGTGACGATACCGCACTTTCCAAATCCCGCAGTGGAAATAGCGATGGTGACGGACTCATTCGGTTAACTCATCCCGTAAAATACATCGAGCATCTTCCCGAAGATCGTTTTCATGACTGGACATTCCTAGAAAACGCCGATCTGATTTATCATTTCGGATCCGGGAGCCCCAACGGGTTAAAGAGAAGAGAGCACATCATTGCCGCCTGGATCCTCGTCTCTGTCGGACCCGACAATATTCTCAATAGCAAGGGAATCGAAAATTTCCCCTTTGGCACTCGGGTTACCGAGTACAATCCTGACAACGGCCTCCGATCGGAAGGCGATATTGTCCGTTACGGTGGCGAGTGGACCCACGGCGACTGGTTCTTGAACGAGAATCGACTCAAGCCCGCCGACGAAGTTCCCAACCTCTAGGCTGACTTGGATGTAAGGCTCCCCTTCAGCATCCCCTTTTAACTGTCTATTCAATCGACCAAGATACGTTTGTAACTGACGGCTGGTTCGTTACCTCGAAATCACCAATAACGTTTAATAACTGTTTGTAAGAATTTGTCTTTGGAGGAAAGTGTCAACATGGAATTCATGATTATGGTCTTCATTCCCAGTATCGTATTGTCAGTGGGCGCACAGATTATGGTGAAGTCTGCATACAAACGGTACAGCCAAGTCCCGGCGCGGTCTGGACTCACAGGGGCACAGGCCGCTCAACAGATGCTCCGTG
Source organism: Candidatus Omnitrophota bacterium (assembly GCA_029261095.1). Taxonomy (GTDB): domain Bacteria; phylum Hinthialibacterota; class Hinthialibacteria; order OLB16; family OLB16; genus JACKFH01. The sequence continues at coordinate 4,807 of JAJDBZ010000334.1, forward strand.
CAAACAGTATCCCGGATGTTGGCATCGAAGAGACTCAGGGGATGTTGAGCGACCATTACGATCCCACGAAAAAAGTGCTTAGACTCTCACCCGATGTCTACCACGGGAGCAGCCTGGCTTCTTTGGGTATCGCCTGTCACGAGGCTGGTCATGCCCTTCAGCACGCGAAAGGGTACACACCCCTTTATATCAGAAGCGTCATGGTTCCCGTAGCGAGTTTCGGAAGTCAGTTCGGCCAATACATGCTTATCTTCGGCGTGATCTTAGCCGGGTGGGGAGCAGCGTTCGGCGGAATGGTGGCTATGGCGGGATTCGCCCTTTTCGGAGTGGCTGTCTTATTCTCAGTCGTCACTCTCCCTGTCGAGTTCAACGCTTCCAGTCGCGCCAAAGAACAGCTCGTTTCGCTTGGGCTCCTTTCCGGACCCGATGAAGAAAAAGGAGTTTCCAAGGTCTTAAACGCGGCCGCACTGACCTATGTGGCTGCTGCCGCAGTGGCGGCGCTGAACCTCCTCTACTGGGCGATGATCTTGTTCGGGGGTCGAAGAGACTGAGGATAGTTCGAACGAGGGACACTTCAGGAGTCCAGATATGCACTCGCCAGAAAGAGAATCGATGAAGGAGGGACCGCTTGGTCCCTCCTTCTTTCTTATAGTATCGCTCGTCTTCTCTATCACACCACTCAGTCCACCCACTTGGGCCCAATCAGATCCTGTCCGGATCGCGTGCGAACCCTCGCTCTCCAAACTTGTCCGAAAATGGAGTGTGTCCTCCTCTATCCCCGTGGTAATTTTGGGGAACGAATCCAGTCCCGCCCTTCGTGAAGCGGCCGCGTTGAATGTCGATTTCGCGATCATATTGGGCGAGATAACACAGGGCGAAAAATCCCTGCTCTCGGTCCGTACCCGGTCACTTCCCTCCATTCAACCCTTGGGTTGGGAGGTTCCTCGGTTCATCGCCAAGACAGGAACAGAAAGAGACCCCGTTGAATGGTCCACTTTCAAAGAAGTCCTTCGCGGTGCGACGCAAGAGATAGGAAACTTCAGCCATGGGTGGAGATCCACCGGCCCTTCGGCCGCCCTTCAAAGCAGATTTCTCCCCTCACACGAAAGAGAAAGACGAGAAGTCATCGGCTATAAGCAGTTGTCTCTCGAAGCGTTGGTCCTCAAAGAGGTGATGCAGGGGGATGCGGGATTGGGTTTAGTCTACTCATTGAAAACCGCCAACCCAGAGGTGGAAGTGATCCCAATGGAAATTTCGGGAGAGATTGTTTTACCTGAAGAGGAGGACATTCGGAAGGAACGCTATCCGTTGGCCCAAAAGATCCAGATGATTACCTGTAAAGGTCGCAACCTCGCCCCAAGTGCGGCCCAGTTCTCTGAGTTTGTGGCTCACGCGACGGGTCAGGCGATCCTCGAACAGGCGGGGTATTTCCCTTACGGCGAACCCGATCCGATCAAGGTTCTATCGGGCGGTGTAACCCCCGTCGACCGGTAAAATGACTCCAGTTATCCAAGAGGCTTCATCCGAAGCCAAAAAGACGCAAGCGTTTCCAATGTCATCTGTCTTTCCAAATCTCCCGATCGGATAAGTCGGTAGATTCTCTTTGACAAATTCAGGATCGCTGACCATGAAATCGGTCAGATCTGTGTGGATCAATCCTGGGCAGACACAGTTACACCGAATCCCCTCCGCGCCCAGGTCGACCGCAAACGATCGAGTGATTTGAGCCACTGCTCCCTTTGTGGCCGCATACACACTCGTCCCCGCGATCCCAATGAACGACAGGATCGACCCCACATTCACGATGTTTGCACCGGAGTTTTTTTGCAGTTCGGGTAGGGCTGCCTGACTCATTCGATAGAGTCCCTTCACATTGGTTTCGAACTGTCGATCATAAAGCCCCTCCTCGGCCTCTTCGATCGATGAGGGTTCAAAAATTCCAGCGTTGTTGACTAGGATATCGATTCCTCCCAAATCTCGGACTGCGGCCTCAACAATCATTTCGGGTCCTTCTTTGGTGGTCAAATCGGCCGCGACAATCGATATCCGGTCATGACCCTCCGCCATTGAGGAGAGTTTCACCTCGCGACGCCCAGTGATCAGGACATGGGCGCCCTCTTCGACAAAACGACGGGCGATGGATTCTCCGATGCCGGTTCCCCCACCGGTTACGATGGCTCGTTTGTTCTTCAATCGCATATTGGATGACTCCTGACGGAAAGAGTTAAGCTTTAATTTTGCCGCTCACTTTTATGATGAGATAGAGGAAACCTGTGTAACAGGTCAACCAGATCAATCGCAGCAAAGTTCTTTTCGGTTTGTGCGGCATGGGATCGGTTTACGCTCCCCCGAGGATGCAAAGCAGGAGGGCCTTTTGGGCATGGAGACGATTCTCGGCCTGGTCAAAAACGACCGACCTCGGTCCATCGACAACCTCTCCTGTAATTTCCTGTCCCCTATGGGCTGGGAGACAGTGCATGATTTTGACATCGGGATCGGCCAACGCGACCAATTCGGAGTTGACCTGAAAACCATCGAACGCTTTCAATCTTTCCCGCTCTTCTTCTTCCTGGCCCATGCTTGTCCAGACATCGGTATAAAGAACATGAGCCCCTTCGGACAATGCTCGGACATTCGAGTCGATGACGATTTTCCCGCCGGAGTCCTGAGCGAACTGTTCGCTCTTATGGACTATGTCGGGATGGGGTTCGTATCCCTTGGGGACCGCGATGCGGACTTCGTATCCGAGCAAGGTACCGAGGAGCATTAACGAATGACAGACATTATTCCCATCGCCCACATAGGTGAGGTTGATTTTCGAGGAATGAAAGTGTTCTCGGATAGTCAGTAGGTCCGCGAGCGCCTGGCAGGGATGTTCCAAATCGGAGAGTGCATTGATCACAGGGGTTTTCCCTTGTGAAGCTAACTCTTCAAGTGTGCGGTGTTCAAACGTTCTTGCCACAATCACCTGAACCCAGCGTTCCAGGTTTTTGGCGACATCACGAACCGGTTCGCGCTCGCCCATCTGGACTTGGTCTGGCGCCAAATAGATTCCAGTGCCACCCAACGATGCCATCCCGGTTTCGAAGGTGACACGGGTTCTGAGCGACGGTTTCTCGAATATTAAGACCATCACCCCGCCGGCCAAAGCGGTGACATAGGTCTTGGGGTTTCTTTTCACATCCTCCGCAAGCAGCAGAATGGAGAGCGCCTCCTTCTCGGTAAGGTCTCCAATTGAGAGAATATCTCTTCCTTCCATTGAATGTGGCATTAGTCTTCCCCATCCAGTATCGAAGCGATCGCATCGATGAGTATGGAAATCTCATCTTCGGTGACAACGTACGGAGGGAGCAGACGGATAGTCTTGCCCCGGACACAGTTGGTGATGATCTTTCGGTTCATCAATGCTTTGTGAATTTCGGTCGCATCGTCGAATTCGATTCCAATCATCAACCCCATCCCGCGGATATCTTTGATCCTCCGGGGATATTTCTTCTTAAGCTCCTTGATCTTTTCGAATAAGAAACTGGAGAGGTGGCTCACTCTCTCCATATAATTCTCCTCGAACAAGACTTGAAGTGTCGCCAAGGCGGAGGCACAGGCCAAAGGGTTTCCTCCGAATGTGCTGCCGTGGCTTCCCGGAGTCAGGTGTTTCATGATCGCCTTAGAGGACAAGACCGCGCCGATTGGAAACCCGTTTCCGAGACCTTTGGCAATGGTCACAATGTCCGGTGTCACCCCACTCCATTCATGAGCGAAGAACTTCCCAGTTCTCCCCATCCCGGACTGGATTTCGTCGAAGATCAAAAGGACTCCCCGTTCATCACAGATCTCTCGAATGAGTCGAAGGTACTCAGCGCTCAGAGGTCGCACGCCCGCTTCCCCCTGGATCGGTTCAATGATGACCGCGCAGGTCTTTTCATTGACTCGTTCACTCACTTCCTGAACATCGTGCGCGGCGACATAGGAGAACCCGGGAATAAGCGGTTTGAATCCTTCATGCAATTTGTTCTGACCGGTCGAGGAGAGAGTTGCGATGGTGCGCCCATGAAATGAATCAATGAGGCTGATGACTTCGAAACGAGTTGTTTCGCCCCGATCCTGAGCAACCTTCTTGGCCAGTTTGAGAGCTGCCTCATTCGCTTCGGCTCCGCTGTTACAGAAGAACACCTGATCCGCGAAGGTTTTCTCAACCAGAATCTTGGCCAGCTGAATCTGAGGCTCCATCAGAAATAGATTCGATACATGGAAAAGTTTCTTTGCTTGCTCTTGAAGGGCTTGGACAACCTCTGGGTGGCAGTGCCCCAAGCAGCAGACCGCGATCCCGCCGAGCATGTCGAGGTATTTCTCCCCCTCCGGGGTGAACAGCCAACTGCCTTCACCCTCCACGAAGCAGAGGTTTCGCTCTCCATAATTGGGCGTCAGGTAATCCAACGCTTCCGCTCTCAGGTGGTCGGAAATGCTATTCATTTCAAGTGTGCCGGTTCCTGTCATTGTCCTTTTGTAACCCCGCTTGGTTCATTGACTTCCCCAATATTTTCAAAAACCGCAGTTTTCTTCACTCCCAAAGGGGTGTGAAAAAGGAAACGTATACTTTACTTGACAGAACATCAGGCTGCAACTGAATTCGAAACAGTTGATTTTTAAGGGGTTGACAAGGGGAGAGGGGGTGTGATTGGAGGATTCTCTTCGTTTAGCACCTGCCTCACTAATTCCCAACGATTCGTAGATTCCAGGTGTCTTTGGCTGAATAGAATGATTCCAGATGAGGGATTGAGCATTCCATATCGAATGGCATCTTCAACCTCCTGAGGGCTCATGGGGGTCGGTTCATCGAAACATTGGACAATGGGTTGGATCGGGATCGAAGATTCTTCGGAGAGTCTCCAGGTTCGCTCGCGTATCCAGTGCGGAGACCGTCCGAGTTGGTGGGAGTAGACCATCGGCGAAAGGATGTCGACTATCTCAGCGAACCCAGCCAGATCCTGCCCCGCGATTCGGTAAATCGCGTTTCCGTATTCCTCTTCGGTCCATGGCAAGACGAAAGCCCCGAGCAGAACATCCGGAGACTGCTCCCGGAGAGAGTCTTCTATTTCTCGTGCAAATTGAAGGATGGTGTCCGCTCGAAATCGTCGCCACTCTTCATCGGCGTTTCCCAGAATCCAAGAAGCCATTTCACGAAGGTTAGACCCTTCAGGCACGATACCGGTGGACTCTTGAAACGATGTGATCGCCGCAGTAGAGAAACTCGTCTCAATCAGCTTCGGGGGCACCTCTTCCCAGAAGACGGGGAACCGGATGAAGTCCAGCCAGATTCCATCGAGTTCTTCATCTCTGACTCTTTTCAAGAGCGCCTCATGTTTGATCTCCCGTAGCCACGGTTGATGGGGATCTAGCGGCGCGTACCAGGATTGTTGCTTGAAGGGTTCCCCTTCTGAGGTGATGGGGCGAGAGGAGGGGTCTTGAATCCAATACGACTTTCCGACGAAAACAGGATACTCACCATACCGCCGGATCCCCGCTGAGGTCAGGGCTTCTCTGAATTCCTTTGATTCCGAACCCCCGAAGACCGCATTGAACCCGAGATCCAGAAGTTTTTCCGAGACTCCCACAGGGGTGAGTTGGTCGAATGGAGGTTTTTTAGGGTTGAAACCATAGAGCGCCTTGATCTCTGCGGTGTATTCCAAAGGGGCGGTCGGAATCGCAACATCAATGACTGCTGGACTCCCGCTGATTTCATCGGACTGTGCAATAAGTAACGTTTCTCTGAGACTTTCATCCGAAAGCGTGGTGGGGACAGAACGTGACCGATCCATTGGGAACCCGTTGGGTCGATCCTTAAAAAAGATCCAACCGGATGTACCCTCTGCTTCGGACAACTCAGCCAAAAATTCTCCTACGCCTTTTCCAGGTGGCGGGGACCCGGCCCAACCGACTCTTTCGCGAATCGAAGGACTAAGAATCCTCAGTTCCGACTTGCCATCCACAGGTGTTTGATGGTTTGGAATAAAAACATGTTCGATCCACTTTTTCTCGATCCAACCCGTCCAATCCTCAAACAACACATCCCTAGCGAAGAACGGGTCAGGATACCCAACCGCTCCTAGAAGAGTGTCCGGATACTCTTCTAGGAGCATTTCGTGAACCTCTCGGATGAAATCGTTCACCGACGATCGTCGCGCCCGATCCCACTCCTGTCCCCCATCTCTCGAATTTCCTTCCGCGATTTCCGCTGGGATTTCCTTAGGATCTCCGACTGTCTTAAGGAGGAGCGGATCGACCCCGTTTTCTTTCTTGAAATTCCCCCTCGGAATCGGATGGTATCCGTAGGGTTGTTCCAGTGTCGGCGTTCCTTCGAAGGCGGGTTCTGGATACGGGAACCTGACTTGATCGAGGACAATCCAATCCGGCGAGATCCTACCCAGGGTTTCCGTAAGGAGAGCGATCATGAAATCGTGTACCCTCGGAATGCCTGGATCCAGAAAGAAACCATCGATGAATGGGTATCTGTCCGGCGGGGAATCGAACAAGTCCTTTAGATTCCGTCCGTTCCTGGTGAAAGAAAGCCACTCCGGATGAAGACGGGCCAAGTGGGAGGGATCCCTCGGGTCTCCGCCATGGATGAAAATCTGGAAGTAGAGTCCGACATCAAATCCTTCCGCACGGGACAACTCAATTGAACTCACGATGTCGCCTGGATTTGGAGCGGTTGGAAGGAGGTTGGTTGAAAAATGGACTCTTCCTTCGCTCAGTGCCGGGAACAGAAGGGTGTCGATCCCTTCCGACCGGAGCCTTTGGAGTTCCTCGCGATCGAGTGGACTGTTCAAGAGATCCCTTGGGTCGATCCATGACATCCGAGGAGAAGCCGAAAGTCCCATTGGCATGCAGAGATAGGTGGAAATGAAAGAGACAACCAATAAGGAATAGAGTTTCATTGAGTATTTCGAAATGGCTGCAATCAAGTTCTTTCCCGCTGGACTCACTTTGAGTTCATCGTATTCTATCCTAATCTTGAGTATCTTCGTTGGGGATGCCACATAAATCAACATTCCCGAATTAAGGGATATGGATACGACATTGAGGGAGGGACCTGTCATCGATTTGTCGGACAAAACCGGATGGGATTTTTGGAAATTCTGTTTTCGGCTGAATCTGCGCGAAAAGGTCCGCGGGATCGACTATTTCCGATTCTATGAATTCCCAACCTTCTACAAGAAAATGGACCTGGCCACCGCAAATTCAGTCCTGGATCTTGGGTGTGGGCATAGCCTCTTTCCTTTATTTTGTGCCAACCACAACCCGAATCTTCAATACACGACCCTTGATATCGACCCTGAAGCGGTTTCCTGGCAGGTATCCATGAAGGAACGGATCGGGTCACCCAAGAATCTCACCCTCATGGAGGGCGACAGCACTTCCATGAATTTCGAGTCGAATTCGTTCGACCGCGTGGTGAACCTGGGTTCGATCGAGCACATCCCCGAACAGGGGGATCTGCTGACCGCATCTGAAATGGGACGTGTTTGCCGGCCGGGCGGATTACTCGTTTACTCGGTTCCCTACAGTTTTGAGGGGTGCGAACAGGCCACTACCGACCATTGGGAGGGTTTCGAACGACGTTATGACGATGGGATGCTGGACGACAGGATTGTCGGCCCTTCAGGATGTCAGGAGATAAGCAGGACCTACTTCGGCGAACCGGGGTTCCAATTCTCCAGTAAATGGTACCGATTTCCCTTTATTTTGAAGATCCCTTTTCGCCATCTCGTACCCTTTGCTTCTCAAACCTGGCTAAAGACGATCGAAAAGGAGGATCGAAAGAGAGCCTGCGGAGTCCAGGTTGTTTTGAGGAAGCCAGGGAGTTAAGGTTTTCGAATTGACAGAGGGCTGAATTCCTGACTATTCTTAAGGAAGTGTGGAATTCTCTGCACCTGCGGGTATGAGGAAACAGATCAGATCCTTTGAAAGGATGTACTAAGACAATGAAAAGACATCTCCCATGGATTGGCGCATTACTCGGAGTCGCAGGCCTACTCGCAGGCCTCCATTTTGTTGTCTTTGCCCCACTCAAAAACGACTACGATACTGTCAAAGGTCAACTGGCCGAATCAGTAGAGAGTTTGAAGAATGAAATCGGTTCGATTCGTTGGAAGGAAGGAAAAGCGCCAGACCCCAGAAAGATGGGTTTTTCTTGGAAAGGCCTTCTTGAGGATTCGCAGGGAATTTATTCCTCCAACCTCGCCACTTACGAGGACATCGTATCGAGAATCGATGTATCATTCGTGGCTCCTACGGACCAAGAAAAAACTGAAATCATCCTCGACCGAATCAAAACACTTCAAGAAATGGAAGTGGCCGCGAAAGGGAAAGTCTCGATTCTTGAAAAGTGGGGACTCGACACATGGAACACGAACGGATATGGAGGAAGCCGGGCGCTTGATCTAAGGTGGGGCGGGTACCGGTCCTACGCTGGCGAAGACCGAATCAAAGGTCCCCAAGGGACTATCCAGTTCGCTTTCAATTTATTCCCGTGGACAACGACCCCAGAGGCATACGCATCGCGCGATCAAAAAACCGCACAAGCCGAAGATACAAAACGCCATGTTCTCTTCCATGCGGCGCGCCAGCAAACCAAAGATCCAAATGCTCCCGAGGGTGCACCTCCGGTTTTTAGTTCGGAGATTGTCATCGAACGTGTTGGCATGAATCTCATGGCGCGAGTAAAAACCCCAACTAGCGAACCTTTTGTCAAACAAGTCAATATTTATAATTGGCTTACCGGTGGAGAGGGATCCGAGAATCTCTGGAAGGTTGTCCGAGTCACATGGGGTCCCAATCCAAACGATACTAATTTTTACATCGACAACAAATCCGTTGACCAGATTAATGCATCAATGGTTACACGGCCTGCCGCTGCCCCGGGCGGTGGATACGGGGGAGGATACAACCAATACGGTGGTGCCGGTGGCGGAGTTAGAGACTACAATTCCTACGGTGGCGGAGGCGGCAATTATAACCCTTATGGCGGTGGTGAAGGCGGCGGTCTCGATGCGCTCTATGGTGGAGTGCGGCGCGCCGGACAATTGGCGGTGCAACCTGGATTTTCTCTAGAACCCCTCGATGGATTCTCATTAGGCGCTGACCTTCAGATTGAAAATAAAGCCTCGGTACAAATGGATGCGGTCAGAATATGGGATCAAGTGGCTGCCTCCGGAGAACCCCTCTCCGCACCCCTCTTTTCCGAAGATTTCGAAAAACCGTTTGGTTCCGATGAAGAACTGGCGCGCGGAATGAATCAAGTTGTCCGATTCCATGAGAACTATTTCGATCCAACGAATTCCGCCGAGGTGAAGGAAAAATATTTTCTCTGGTACATTCTTCAAATGGGATCGGCGGGTCTGTATTCAGAACAGAACGGCCCCGATAAGGGCGTGTATGTTTATGGCATGTGGTTAATTTCTTGGTTGGACCATGTTTCGAAAACCCTTCCCAATGCCTTTGGCGATCCGGACCGGATTGCGCAGATTCTGACCCTGCCCGAAGCGGCGATCGGAATCGATTCCAAGGTTAAGGAGAGTTTGGTCATCTTTCTCGGTCTTGCGGTGGACATGGCAAAGGGACTGATCGATGCCGAAGTCGAGAAAGTCGAATCAGTTCAGTTCCTCAATTGGTCCCATACGATCAACGATGAAGGCCTGAAAGCCGCATTCAAGGAGGCTTTTACCGGTCTGCAGGACAAGGTCAAGGCCGGTGCAAGTCCGATGGGTATGTACGGAATGGGAATGGGCAT
>JAJDBZ010000335.1 GCA_029261095.1 Candidatus Omnitrophota bacterium
CGTTACGGGGCTACAAGCGGAGCAACTACGAGGGGGGGATTCTTACTCCCCTGATTGTGAAGTGGCCTGGAAAAATCGAACGAGGCGGCGAGATCACCCATCAAGTGGGGCATGTGATCGATATCATGCCAACCTGTCTGGAGATTGCAGGAGGAGACTACCCGCGGAACTTTCACAATCGAAAAATCCTACCCTTGGAAGGGAAGAGTCTGGTTCCCATTATTGAAGGGAACCAACGTTCTGGCCATTCCGCACTTTTTTGGGAACTAAGCGGCCACCGCGCCATGAGAAAAAACGATTGGAAACTCGTGGGCCAAAAGGACGAACCCTGGGAACTCTATGATCTGGCTACCGACCGTGGCGAAACCACCGACCTTGCTGGCCAGATGCCCGACATCGTCAACGAGCTGTCCTCTCTTTACGAGGAGTGGTCGAAACGTTGCAACAATGGAGGATGACATCCCAACGAGCTTTTCTCGGGGGCCGGACTAAACAGGAGTCGAATCGTGACCAGTGAAATGGGATCCCCAAATCGACATTAATTGTGAGCAACTGAAGAACGAAGGGCAAAATGGTCGGGGTGATAGGATTTGAACCTACGACATCCTGCTCCCAAAGCAGGCGCGCTACCAGGCTGCGCTACACCCCGACTGGGCAAACGTCATTGTTACCACACTTTTCGTGCGCTGAGGAGAGCAGTTCAGAAGGGAGAAGATTTCAACCTAATCCCAGAATAACCGATATTTATCCTGCGGAATCTGGCCTGGCCCAACCCTCTCGAGGTTGCCTCGGCTACGAGACCCATTGGTCGGATTGTATCTTGGGTACCTCGCCGATCCATTGGGTGAATCGAACCAACCCCCATCGGGACCAAGACCGGTGAACACCCAACGGACCCCGATCCGCTGCATTTGGGGGTTGGGGTCGTACACATCGGGACCATGATAGATATAGAATCTCTTGATAGGTGACCCGTATCGGCTCAAAACCGCATTATAACCGTTATCCTCCCGCCTGATCGGGCCGAATGGGTCCTCGGGGAGAGTGGTCATATAGGCGATGGGAGTGGTCATCTTCGATATCTGCCAAGAGTCGAAATAGTCTTTCCAATCAAGGAAATAGGACTCCAACGCCAGTTCCATGGCTTTCATATCCCCTTCGGATTTCACTACTTTTGCCCGCGCCTGGGCATCCAGAAAATTCGGAAGTGCGATTCCGATAAGGATCAGAATAATGGCGATCACAATCAAGAGTTCGATTAGAGTGAAGGCTCCAGTTTTCTTTTTCATATGGCGCGGCCTCTCGATCTTTCAGACAAAGGAATAGTTTAGATCTAAGAGTCTAACACATTCCAACATTTGAATGGAAACATTTTTTTCTGGCTAGAAACGTCTGATTGGCTAGATTAATGCGGGCTAGGTGAGGAGGGAATTCGACAGCGGGGCGGCAGTTTATTTGCCAATACTCGAAACAATATGACCACCGGGAGTTATGGACTCTTGAATTTGACTCGGTTCCCATCGATCCATAATCTGTCCTCTGAGATCAGCTGGATCGCGGCGGGGTATAACTTTCTCTCTAATTCTTGAACTCTTTCAGCCACGGTTTCCGGAGTGTCATCATCCAGCACCGGGATAGCTTCCTGAAGGATAATAGGACCACGGTCATATTCGTTGTCCGCGAAGTGGACGGTTGACCCGGTCACTTTGACCCCCGATTCGATGACCGCGTCATGGACATGGTGCCCGTACATCCCGAGTCCGCAAAAAGCCGGGATGAGAGCGGGATGGATGTTGACCACCCTCCGATTGTATTCGGGTGGATAGTGGTAGAGGGACATGAATCCCGCCAGGACGATCAGATCGACAGGATGATCGGCTAGATGATCGTTGATTTTTTCACTAAAACTCTGATGTGAATCGAAATCTTTTCGGGGCACAATGATAGCCGGAACCCCCGCCTCCTCGGCACGCTCGATTCCGGCGATACCGGTTCTGCTGGAGAGTGTCCATAGGATTTCCGCATTCAGCGAACCCGAGTGAATGTGTTCAATCAGGTTTTGAAGTGTGCTGCCGCCACCCGAAAAGAAAACCGCCAATTTCAGTTTGCCCATCATCGAGAACGGGATCTTACCGACCCACACGAAGCGATAGAAGTGCCCTCCATCGCAACTACCAATTCTTAAAACCTAACGCGCCACCCCTTGTGAGGATCGGTAGTAAAAAGATCCCACACTTCGAGTCCCGTTTGTGGGAGAAAACACAAATGGCTTGCGCACCGAGTTATTAAAAAGATTGTTCTCACGACCCGGTCCAAATCCGGAAAGGACCCACTCATCGATTCGTAAGGGAGAAAGATAACCGGGCAAAGGGACTGTAGGAAATTGGTCGGTGTTGAAATCGTACTCAGTGGTGAACTTTGGTTTTCCCGGAGAGGCCTCGCGGTCGGAATAGAGGTAGGTCCTATTCCCCGGATGGCCGATCCATTCGTCATGTCCACGATTACCGATATTTCCACTATCGGCGGTGGGTGCAAGGATGTCATCCGGAATCGATGTGATGTACGCAATGGGTGTGGTTAGCGGGAGAAGGACACAAACCATCGACCTTCTATCCGGATGGGTCGGGGAGCAGGGAGGTATCCAGTGGCCCACGCCGCCAAAGACATCGTTGATACGACGACTCGCCTCACCGGTTTCATCATCCCAAAAATCGATGAGGAGGACGCCTCGGTCGGCGCGCAAGGATTCGATGGCGATCCCCAAGGTTCGCATCTCGCCTTGGGACTTCGTGGCTTTGGCGCGGAGTTGTGCTTCCAGAAAGTTTGGCAGAGCAATTGCAATCAGAATGAGGATGATTGCAATCACAATGAGAAGTTCAATTAATGTAAACCCCTTGAAGCCCTTTTCGGTTGGTGTTTCCAGAGGCATGCGAATGACCCGCCTTAAAGTAGTATGTGGAATATGACATTAAGGGATAATCTGGAAGACTTCAACCAGCTGGAAAGCCCCGAGGAGTACCCATTAAACGCGGATTTTTTCTTTATGAGAAAGGGCTCTTCCTTGATTGAGCCCGAGACAGCGGCTGCGAACCCTGACACCTCGATCAGATTTCTATCGTCGTGCGATTCCCTCTGAAGACCGGTAATAAAAAGATCCGACACTTCGGGTCCCATTGGTCGGAGAATAGATGAAGGGTTTGCGAACGGAATTGTTATCCAGATTGTTCTCCCGACCCGGGCCGAATCCGGAAAGAATCCACTCGTCGACTCGTAGCGGCGAAATGTAGCCGGGCAAATGAATGGTCGGAAATTGGCTGGTGTTGAAATCGGTTACATTTCCGAAGTGAACTTTTCCGGGAGCGCTTTCGCGGTCGGCATAGAGATAGGTTCGATTACCCACATGTCCGATCCATTCGTCGTGTCCCCTTTCACCGATTCCCCCGCTGTCAGGGGATGGAGCCAAAACGTCGTCGGGTATTGTTGTCATATAGGCCACAGGCGTGGTGAGGGGCATGAGGACACAGGTCATGGACCTACCATCGGGGTGAGAGGGAGAACAAGGCGGGACCCAGTGGCCCACTCCGCCGAATACTTGGCGAATGCGTATGTTCGCCTCGGCGGAGCCATCGTCCCAGAAATCAATTAACAGGACTCCGCGCTCAGTGCGAAACGATTCGATGGCAGTGGCCAGCGTTCTCATCTCGCTTAGAGATTTCGTCGCCTTGGCGCGTAATTGAGCTTCCAAAAAATTCGGGAGTGCGATCGCTATCAGGATCAAGATAATGGCAATAACTATCAGCAATTCGATGAGAGTAAAACCACCACGTGATCTACCGGGAAACAGCCTCTTCGGAATCATCATCCACACCTCGTCTAAACCATTGAGTATTACTTATTTTAAGCGTTTAACCAAATTTCGTCAAGATTAATTCATGGTCCATCACAATTTTCACTGAGGGCTGAATCGGTCTTTGGTCGCCCACTCTAGAAGGTTATTCTAAGAATGAGAAATCCTATACCCTATTGAATATTTTCCTTTCGACACAATAGAAGGAGCAGTCTGATGGATTGGATTCGAATATGGTTAATGCGCGCCGAGATGGCCATTCTGCTGTTGATCTCGATTACTTCCGCATACTCCATCCCCCCGATGTCCGTTTCCACCCGAACTTGGGAGGAAACCCAAACCGGGGAATGGACACAAGTCGAGACCGAAACTCTGCTTTCACCCACTGAAACAGCCATCATTGTTTGCGATATGTGGGACAACCACTGGTGCGATGGAGCCGCGGCACGTGTCAAGGAGATGGCCCCTTACATGGACTCTGTCCTCTCAAGGGCGCGTGAAGCAGGTTTCCTCATCATCCACGCACCAAGCGGGACG
>JAJDBZ010000336.1 GCA_029261095.1 Candidatus Omnitrophota bacterium
GAACACGGTGTTGACCTCTAGTGTATGAGTGCACTAATACACTAGTGTCTCCCGCTGGGCGTGTCAAGAGTTTTTTCGGTCACTTTCGCTCGAATTATCTCGACAAAAATCATCATTGCGCGGTTGCGGCTTTTGGTAGTACCCTTGTTTCCGTTCAGATTTGAGTGTTTTCTTGGAAGACTTCTGTGTGTGTTTGTCAGTGGTCTAACCATAGATTCAGTGATCGGTGGATGGAGGCGAGAAATGGCGAGAATTCAAGGTCCCGCGATATTCCTGGCGCAGTTCATGCGCGATGTTGAACCCTATAACAGTCTCGAGAACATCGGAGAATGGGTAGCGAGTCTGGGGTACAAAGGGGTCCAGATCCCGGCCTGGGACCCGCGCGCCATCGATCTCGATCAGGCGGCCGAATCGAAAACCTACTGCGATGATTACGCGGGCAATCTTTCCGACATGGGTTTAGTCCCGACAGAGGTCGCGGGGTACCTCCAGGGCCAGGTGTTAGCGGTTCATCCCGCCTACGAAACCATGTTCGAAGGATTTCATCCCGCGGGACTGAAAGGAAACGAGCGAACGGAATGGGCGACACGCGAACTCGAGAAATGTATTCGCGCGTCGGCCAACCTGGGTCTCCGCAACATCCCGGTCCTTTCCGGTGGTTTCGCCTGGCATATGGCCTACCCCTGGCCGCAACGCCCCGAGGGGATCATCGACGAAGCCTTTCAAGAGCTGGCGAAACGTTGGACTCCGCTTCTCGACATGGCCTATGACAATGGGTGTGTCTTCGGCTATGAACTCCATCCCGGTTCGGACCTTTACGATGGCGCCACTTTTGAGAGGTTCCTCGAAGAGATGAACGACCACCCCGCTGTGGGCATCAATTACGATCCGAGTCATTTCCTCTTACAACAACTCGACTACCTCGAATTCATCCGTCTCTACGCCGACCGGATCACCGGGTTCCATGTGAAGGATGCGGAGTACCGTCCGGATGGGCGGGTCGGTGTCTATGGCGGGTACCAATCCTGGGCGGGACGTGCCGGGAGGTTCCGTTCGCCGGGGGATGGACAGGTCGATTTCACGCGTGTCTTCACCCTGCTCACCGAAGGGGAATACCAGGGTTGGGCGGTGTTGGAATGGGAGTGCTGTGTCAAAAGCCCCGAACAGGGCGCTGCCGAGGGAGCACCGTTCATCACACGTCATCTCATCGAAACCACCGATGTGGCCTTCGACGATTTCGCGGGGGGTGAGAGCGACACAGAGAAGAACCGAAAAATTCTGGGACTGGATTGACCGGATCGAGGGTCAACATGTGGAGGTGGAGCAGTGGATTCTTGGAACCGTAAACTTAAGATGGGCATGGTGGGTGGAGGACAGGGCGCTTTTATTGGCGGAGTGCATCGAATGGTGGCGGCGCTCGATCAACAAATCGAATTGGTCGCCGGATGTTTTTCGCGCGATCCGGAAAACACAAAGACCACGGGAAAACAGCTCTACCTCGATCCCTCTCGTTGCTATGCGAGTTATGAGGAGATGGCCAAGTCGGAATCAAAACTTCCTGAAGGAGAACGGATCGATTTTGTCAGTATTGTCACCCCGAACAACCTTCATTTCCCGATTGCCAAAGTATTCATCGAGCAGGGTTTTCACATCGTCTGCGACAAACCGATGACCTACAACCTCGAAGAGGCGGAGGAGTTGGTGAAACTTGTCGAATCCTCGGGTTTGGTTTTCGGACTGACACACAACTACACGGGTCACCCGCTGATCCGTCACGCGCGAGAACTTTTTCGGACAGGCGAAATGGGACAAGTGCGCAAAGTGATTGTCGAATACCTCCAGGACTTCTTGATGGTGCCGCACGAAAAACTCGGCCAGAAACAGGCGGCTTGGCGAGTCGACCCTGCACAGTCCGGCGCGGGAGGAACCCTGGGAGATGTGGGAACCCACTGTGTGAACCTTTTGGAATATGTGACAGGCGATCCGATCAAGGAGCTTTGCGCGGACCGAAGCACATTTCTACCGGACAGAAAGCTCGATGAGGATGTCAATGCACTCCTGCGACTCAAGGGTGGCGGGAAAGGCGTTCTCACCATCAGCCAGGTCGCCACCGGGGAGGAGAACGGCCTCACTCTTCGAGTTCACGCGGAGAAAGGGGCGATCCTTTGGAAGCAAGAAAACCCGAATTACCTCGAACTCTATCGGTATGGCGAACCCCGACAGACATTGACACGCGGGCAGGGTTATCTTTCCGATGCCGCCTCGGAGTGCACACGCGTTCCAACCGGTCACCCGGAGGGTTACCTCGAAGCGTTCGCCACCCTCTACTGTGGGATTGTCGAAGCGATTCGCGCGCACATCGACGGGAATCCGATGCCGACCGAGGATTACCGTTTTCCGACTGTGTATGATGGGCTCCGTGGAATGAAATTCATCTCGAAGGCGGTGGAGTCCTGTGAAAAGGGATCGGTTTGGGTGTCCCTTTCATGAGTTCGAGAAAAGCACTGGTCACTGGCGCCAGCAAGGGTGTCGGCCGTGGAATCGCGTTGGGGCTGGCAAAAGCGGGATGGTCGGTCGGGATCAATTACTTTCATGATGAGGCGGGAGCGCACGAGACCGCGGAGTTAATGGGAGATTCCGCGGGAGAGGGGTGGATTCTTAGCGCCGATGTGGGCGAATCGAACCAGGTCACCTCCATGTTCGAGGAGTTCGAGAGATTGGCCGGTGGGTTGGATCTGTTGGTCAACAACGCCGGAGTTCAAACCTGGTCCCCCCTTTTATCGCTCGCTGAAGAAGACTGGGATCGGACAATGAGAACCAATCTCAAAGGGACTTTCCTGTGTTCCCAACAAGCGGCGATCCGAATGAAAGAGACCGGCGGGGGATCCATCATCATCATCGGCTCGGGTGCCAACAAGGCTCCCTTCCCCAACCTGATCGATTACTGCGCCTCCAAGGGAGGAATTGAACAATTTACACGGGTTGCGGCGGTTGAACTCGGACCACTGGGAATTCGAGTAAACTGTGTCGCCCCGGGTTGTATCGAAATCGAGAGGACAATGCTCGAAGACGCCGACTATGCAGGGACCTGGGGATCGATGACACCGCTGAAAAGGATTGGCCATGTCGATGATGTCGCCGAGGCGGTTCTCTTTCTGGCGGGGGAGTCATCGAGTTTTATCACCGGACAGACGCTTTATGTGGATGGGGGCCTGTGGTCTCAGATCCCCTGGCATTACCAAGTTCAATGAATCGAAACGGATCCCACTCATGAGAACAAACGAACTCAAAAAGAAAATGAAGAACGGTGAGATCGTCACCGGGAGTTTTGTTTACATTCCCTCCCCTAAACTGGCGGAGATGGTGGGTCTATTGGGTTTCGATTTCGCGGTCATCGATATGGAACATGGACCGATCGATACGGGGGTGGCCGAAGATATGGTCCGCGCGGTGGAGGTCGGCGGCGCCACTCCCATCATTCGTGTGACTCACAACACACCCCACCTCATTCTCCGCGCGCTCGATATCGGGGGCCAAGCCCTGCATATCCCGGACATCAACACCCGCGAGGATGCGGAATCGGCGGTGAAGGCCACAAAGTACGGTCCCGAGGGACACCGGGGATTGGCCGGTGTTCGAGCGGCTGGTTATGGTTTCACCGGTCCTTTATCGGAGTACGCCGCGAAGGCTAATGAAGAAACGATGGTGATCGCTCATATCGAGCATGTCGACGCGGTCAACAATCTGGATCAGCTTCTTCAGGTCGATGGGATCGATGTTTATTACCTCGGTCCTCAAGACATGTCCAACAGTCTCGGGATTCCCGGGCAAGCGAAAGACCCGCGTGTGGTTGATCTCGTGGAGAGTTCTATCCGCAAGATTTCAGAGGCAGGGAAAGTAGCGGGTTGTATCGCGGCGGAACCGGCCGCGGCGAAGCGTTATATCGATCTCGGAGCACGGTATATCGCTACACATATCGTTCGATTCATGGCCGATGGTTCCAAGAACTTCATCCAGGAGGTGCGCGGATGAAAGAACTTCAGGGACAAATCGCTGTGGTGACCGGCGCGGCCCAGGGACTCGGTCTGGGAATGGCCGAAGAGCTCGCTACGAGCGGCGCGCGAGTCTTCATCGCCGATGCTCAAGAGGAGAAAGCGCGGGATGCCGCCGCCGGCCTTACCGAAAAAGGGTTATTGGTCGAGTCCGCTTTCATCGATGTCTCGGACACGGTGTCGGTAGACTCTTGCTTCGATGCCATTGTCGCCAAGCACGGGCGAATCGATATTCTGGTCAACAACGCCGGAGTCGGACAGAAAGTGGCTGCGGTGGTGGAACTTGCGGACGAGGAATGGGATCGGGTGATCGAGATCACTCTCTCGGGAGTCTTTCGGTGCTGTCGCAAAGTGGGCGGGATCATGGAAAGACAGGAAGGGGGGAGTATTGTCAACATCTCCTCGATCAACGGTCAGAATCCGGCGGCTCTTGTGGCGGCGTACAATGTCGCCAAAGCTGGAGTGATCAGCCTGACACGAACATTGGCGCTGGAGCTGGCGGCGTATGGAGTTCGGGTCAACGCGATCTGTCCGGGGCCGGTCTACACCGATTTTAATCGGACAGTCATGTCGCAACGACGCGAAAGCCTCGGGATTTCCGAGGAAGAGATGATCGAAAAAGTCCGAACCGCCGTTCCCTTAGGAAGGTGGGGAGAACCCAAAGATATCGCTCAAGCGGTGGCCTTCCTGTGCGGATCGGAATCCTCCTGGATGACCGGAGATGTCATCCGTGTCAGCGGTGGGCTGGAGGGAGTCTCGGCCGCTCCACCGAGGCGGAAATGACGGCGGCGATCGATGGGTGAGTCTGAAACAATTCAAGCCATTGGAGTCTGCGGATTAGGTCAGATGGGGGCGGCTGCCGCTGTTTGCTACAAACGCGCAGGGTATCGAGTCCTTCTGTGGGACACGGATCGCCTCAGACTCGATGCGATTCACAGTAAACTAGAAGAAATTGAAATTTGGATGGAAGAACATGTCGGACCTTCCGCCTCTTCCGCGGGCGAGTACGAGACCGCCGAGGATCTCACTCTCCTTAAGAAGCATGCTGACCTGGTGATGGACTGTATCACCGAAGACATGGGCCAAAAAATCGAGTTGTTTCAAAACTTTCATTCGTCTCTCGCAAAACACACTCTCTTCATCACCACCACCAGCGGGCTCAGCATTACCGAAATGGGTAAACAGAGCGGGATCGGTCCACTGCTTGTCGGGACCCATTTTTGGAACCCACCCCACCTCATGCCTTTAGTCGAGGTGGTTCGGGGAGAGGAGACTCTGGACGAGTCCATGGATCGTGTAGTCGAGTTGATTTCGTCGCTTGGTAAGATTCCGGTGCGAGTCGAGAAAGACGTTTCCGGATTTATCGGAAACCGTCTGCTTCATGCTCTCTGGCGGGAGGCGATTTATCTGGTCCAGGAGGGGATCGCATCCCCCGAGGATATCGATCTTGTGTCCCGGAACACATTTGGACTCCGGATGCCGGCGGTGGGACCCCTCGAAAACATGGATCTGGTCGGTTTGGATCTGATCGAAAAAATCCACCGGTACCTCCCCGCCTCACTCTGCAACGATACCGAACCGCTGGACAGTCTCAAGGAAAAGGTTCATCAAGGGGACCTCGGGATGAAGACGGGAAAAGGATTTTACGATTGGTCGACCAAAAACGGCGCGGAGGTGATCGAACGGCGTGACCGCCAGATAGTTCACCAACTCGCATTTCTCAAGGAGCTCGACTCGCAGTGAGCCCAACGGTTTTCATTCCCGAACCAATCTCTTCGAAGGGGATCGAGCTGCTTAAATCGAAAGTCGATATCGTGGCGCCCTGGTTGGAGAATAAAGAATGGAGTGAGGAGGAATCCCGATCTCTCCTCAATTCCTCGAACGCGGTCATCGTTCGACTTTTCAAGGTCGGCAAAGAGGACATCGACCGATCCTCGGACCTCAGGGTCATCGCCAAACACGGAGTCGGAGTCGACAACATCGATTTACAGGCCGCGGCGGAGAGACAGATCCCGGTCGTGTACACCCCCACGGCGAATTCGAACGCGGTCGCTGAACACACGATCGCTTTGATGATGGCTCTCGCGAGGAAGATCGGACCGGCTGCGGAAACGGTTCGACAAGGAAGGTTTTCGGAGCGGATTCAATTCCAGGGGGTGGAGTTGGCGGGCAAGACTTTGGGGGTCATCGGCCTCGGACGTATCGGCAAAAGGGTGGCGGAGATCGCTTCGAAAGGGTTGGGGATGAGGGTGGTGGCCTATGACCCATTCGTTCAATTGGTGGAGGGGGATGAAGACATTGTGGTGGCCGGGAGGGTGGAGAAGGTTCTTGGAGAATCCGATTTCCTCTCTCTCCATGTTCCCCTGACCGCAGAGACGAAGCATCTCATCAACGGGAAAACCATCGAACTGCTCAAGACCGATTGCCGAATCCTCAACACCTCACGGGGTGCGATTATCGATGAACGGGTTTTGGTAAAGGCCCTACAGGAGGGCGGGATTGCCGGGGCCGCGCTCGATGTCTTTGAAGAGGAGCCGATTCCCACCGACCACCTTCTCTGTACAGCGCCGAACATTCTGTTGACTCCTCACATTTCCTCTTCGACGAAGGAGTCTCTGGATCGGATGGCTGTCGATGCCGCGCAGGGGGTCCTCGATGTACTCGAGGGGAGGCCTTCTCGATACCCTTATCCGATGGAGAAACTCTCTTGAGCGATTGGATCGATATCACCCGTCCAGTTGATGAGTCCATGATTTGTTGGCCCGGCAGAGAACCCCCGCGAAGAAGTTGGGAGAAGAAGATTACGGAAGGCCATCACTGCAATGTCTCTTCCTGGGAACTCTCTTCACACACGGGAACCCATATCGATGCTCCCCTTCACTTTTTTGATGACGGAGAATCGATTGATCGGATTCCCCCTGAAATTCTCATAGGGGAATGTAGGGTCATCGAGAGCGCCCTCGGTGGAGAATACACTCTGAGTCTTGAGGATGTTTCTCCATGCCGGGGTGTGAAAAGAATTCTGGTCCGGTCCTCCCATTCCAGATTGGAGGATGAACGGTCTTATCCGCATCATCCACAACTCTTCACCCCCGACGCGGCCCGATTTCTCCTTGAGGGTGGAGTGAGGTTGATAGGGACGGACCGGCTCAGTGTCGATGATTCCAAGGGCGAGAGTTACTCTCTGCATCATCTCTTTTTGGAATCGGGGTGTGTCCTATTGGAAGGGGTTAATCTGGAGATGGTGGAACCGGGGCGGTATTCGCTTTACGCTTTACCCCTGAGACTCTCCGGGGCCGAGGCCAGCCCGGCGAGAGCCTTCTTATCGACACGGTCTATCGATTCGACCTGAGAGGACAGAATGAATGTTGCAAGTTGAACACTCCAGAAAACGTCAGGCCCGATTGAACGAAAGGCTCGCCGACCGGAAACTCGACGCCGTGGTGGTCGGCCTCCGTCACCATGCTTACTACTTTTCCGCCCACCTCCCATTTTGGCAGCATGAGGGGGCTTTTATCCTCTGGGCCGATGGTGATTCCAGTCTGGTTGCCGCGAATTGCGACGCCAGTGCAGCTGCAGCCGAGGAGGTCCTCCCGTTCGAAGCCCATTACCATTACACCCTTCGTCAGGAGCAGCCGCATGTGATCGCCGATCTTGTCATCGGCGCGCTTGAGAAGAGAGGCGCGAAACGAACCGGTATCGACACATCCCCGGTCACCGCGCAGGTCCTTCATCGAGCGAGTGGGAGTTTCGAAACGATCGATGAAGACCTCTGGCAGATGCGCAGACCGAAAGACACGGATGAATTGGCGCTGATGAAGACCGCGATCGGGTGCACACTTTCCATGCACGCGAGAGCGAAAGAGATCATCCGCCCGGGCATTTCCGAAATTGAGGTTTACAACAATCTGCAAGCCGCCGCGATCGAGGCGGCGGGCGAACCATTGTCGGCTTGGCTTGGAAACGATTACCAGTGCGGAACCATGGGCGGTCCACCGAGAAACGACCGCCCCGCACAATCCGGAGAAATTTATATTCTCGATCTGGGACCCGCTTATCGTGGGTATTTCGCGGACAATGCCCGCGCCTACCCAGTGGACGGAACCTACAGTCCTCGGCAGAGGGAGGTGGCCGAGGCGATCGCCGAGTCATTTAAACGATTGGAAGAAATCGCCAAACCGGGAGTCCGCTGTATGGAAATTCATGAGACCATCTCGGATCTGTTGCGGTCCAAAACCGGTTTGGAATTCGTCCACCACCTGGGTCATGGAGTGGGGCTTCAACCGCATGAATACCCCCATCTCAATCCGGCTTGGGACGATACCTTGGTGGAGGGCGAGGTGTTCACCTTCGAACCCGGCCTCTATTCCCCGGAACTCGCGGCGGGATTCCGGATCGAGAATCAATACTTGGTGACTCCGGATGGAGTGCGGAACCTGGTCGATATCCCGCTCATTCCCTGAGGGAATCGGTGATGATTCACAGGCTATCGCTGACAGAGTATTTCTCTTTCTCTCAAAAACTGTTAGCTTGGATGAGGAGAAATCGATCCATCGATACCAGTGTGGTACGAGTGAGAATTCGGCGCGGAAGATCATGACATCCAAACTCAATCCAGATATTCAAACAGCACTTGCTGAAGGGACAGTTATTCCCGCGATGCCCCTGGCCTTGAACGGGAAGCGCCATCTGGATGAGCGTCGCCAGGCGGGACTCATCCGATACTACCACGCGGCCGGGGCCGGTGGTCTCGCCGTAGGAGTTCATACGACACAGTTTCAGATTCGTGATCCCAAACATGGGATGTACGAACCGGTTTTGCGCTTCGCGATGGAACGAATCGAAGAAACTGAGGGCGAGTCTCTCATCAAAATCGCGGGCATCTGTGGACCCGGCCTGCAAGCGTTACACGAAGCGGAGGTCGCTGCTTCGCTCCGATACGATCTCGGGCTCCTCAACCTGGGCGGTCTCGATTCGCTCAGTCCCGACGATTTACTCCAGCATTGCGACGAGGTGGGGAAGGTGATTCCGATTTTTGGATTCTACCTGCAACCCGCTGTGGGGGGTATCGAACTTCCCTACTCTTTCTGGAGGGATTTCGCCGAACTCGAATCCGTACATGCGATCAAGATCGCCGCCTTCAACCGCTACCAAACCCTCGATGTGGTTCGCGCGGTGTGCGAATCGAGCCGGCGGAGTGAGATTGCCCTTTACACCGGAAACGATGACAACATTGTGGTCGATCTTCTGACACCCTTTCGATTCCATCACCTCGGAGAAGTGATCGAGAAAAAAATCGTAGGAGGTCTGCTTGGGCACTGGGCTGTCTGGACAAAAAAGGCAGTCGATCTGTTTGAAGAGATCAAAGCCTTCAATAACGGATCGATTCCCAGAGGACTCCTCACTCTCAACCAGGAGGTAACCGACTGTAACGCGGTGATCTTCGATGCCGCGAATGGTTTTCGCGGGTGTATCCCCGGGATCCACGAAGTGTTGCGTCGTCAGGGGCTCCTCGAGGGGATTTGGTGCTTGGACCCCGATGAACAACTCTCTCCGGGTCAATCGGCCGAACTCGATCGGATCCACAATTCTTATCCCCACTTGAATGATGACGATTTTGTCGCCGAACACTTGGACTCCTGGCTCGGTTGAGGCGCGGGTTCATCGGTACGCCACCGTGGCCGGCTTTGATACTGTCGGGTTTGCGGAGGCTGGACCTGTCGACCCGGAGACCGCCGAGAATTATCGCGTCTGGTTGGAAAACGGTTATCAATCCGGAATGGAGTATCTGGAAAAACGAGTTGAAGAACGACTCGACCCGAGGAAGATTCTCCCTTCCGCAAAATCGGTCGTCGTCGTCTTGAGCAACTATTACCGGGAGAACCCGAGCGAAGACCGGGAGATCGGGAAAGTGGCTCGCTATGCTGGCGGGCGCGATTATCATCGTGTCGTGGGAAATCAGCTCCGGGAGCTGAAGAGGAGGATCGAAGAAGAATCCCCGGAATCCGAGAGCTGGTACTCGGTGGATGCCGGTCCGATCCTGGAACGGTATTGGGCGCAAAAGGCTGGTGTCGGGTTCAATGGAAAGAACACACTGTTGATCAATACTCGGATGGGATCGTGGACTTTTATCGGTATCCTTCTGACTTCACTCGAACTGCGAGCCGCTCGACCTCACGCGGACCACTGCGGGACCTGCACACGTTGTCTCGATGTCTGTCCGACTGAGGCATTCCCACAGCCGGGTGTTTTGGATTCAGGAAAATGTATCAGCAACTGGACGATCGAGCATCGCGGTGAGTTCGATGAGGAGATGCAGCCCAATCTCAATGGCTGGCTCTTCGGATGCGATGACTGTCAGACGGTTTGTCCTTGGAACCGCCATGCGAAACCGACCCCCCATTCGGACTATGAGGTTCGTTCACCCTTCCGATCCCCCGATTTGTCAGTCATCGCGGGTATGAAGTATGAGGAGTGGGATGAAGCGACTCGTGGGACAGCGGTGCGCCGCGCCACCTACCCCGGGTTGGTCCGTAACGCGAAAGCGCTGCTTAAAGAAAAGTGAGGGGCAACCTTCACGCTGAAGCGGGTTTCGCGTTATGCTATGAAATGGCTCTACCAGGAGGAATGGATTAGATGGACCCGATCAGGGAGCATATGGAGGGCATCACCCGACGTCATTTCCTAGGCCAATGCAAGGTCGGGATCGGGGGAATCGCTCTTTCCGCTTTATTGGGAAGGGATGCCTTCGGGTCCACCTCGGCCGAGGAGAGCCCTTTGGCGATCAAACCGCCCCACTTCTCGGCCAAGGCGAAGAATGTCATCTACCTCCATATGGCGGGATCGCCTCCGCAACTCGACCTCTTCGATTACAAACCTAAACTGAATGAACTCAATGGGGAACTCTGTCCGGAGTCCTTTTTGGAGAAAGAGAGGTTTGCCTTCATCAAGGGGCATCCCAAGATTCTGGGATCGCCGCATGAGTTCAATCAGTATGGGAAGAGTGGGGCCTGGGTTTCCAACCTGCTTCCGCATTTCCAAGAGGTGGTCGACGATGCCTGTATTGTGAAATCGATGTTTACCGATCAGTTCAACCATGCTCCCGCGCAACTCTTGCTTTATACAGGCAGTCCGCGATTGGGGCGACCCTCGATGGGGTCTTGGATCACCTATGGGCTAGGAACCGAGAACCAAGACCTACCCGGATTTGTCGTGCTGGTTTCGGGAAACAAGACTCCCTCTGCTGGGAAGAGCGTGTGGGGAACCGGATTTCTGCCGACTGTTTATCAAGGTGTTCAGTGTCGAACCTCGGGCGACCCGGTGCTTTACCTTTCAGACCCCGACGGGATGGATCGCTCGGCACGAAGACGGACTCTCGACGCCATCAAAGACCTCAACGAGATACAGTTGGAGAGAGAGGGCGACCCGGAGACTCTCACTCGAATCTCACAATACGAGCTCGCGTACCGCATGCAGATGTCGGTTCCCGAAGTCATGGACATTTCGAAAGAACCGAGTGAAATGTTGGACCTTTATGGAGCCGAACCGGGGGCCACTTCCTTCGCCAACAACTGCCTTTTGGCTCGTCGCTTGGTCGAACAAGGAGTGCGATTTGTGCAACTCTTCGATTGGGGTTGGGACACCCATGGTACAAGCCCCAACGACGATATTGTCACTCAACTCCCCAAGAAATGCGGACTGACTGATCGGCCGATGGCGGCCCTGATCAAGGATCTCAAACAACGCGGCCTGCTGGATGAAACCATCGTAGTCTGGAGCGGGGAGTTCGGCCGCACGGCGATGAACGAGGAGAGGAACGGTTCCACATTCCTGGGGCGTGACCATCACCCGCACTGTTACACGATGTGGATGGCGGGAGGGGGTTTCAAACGAGGGGCCGTGGTCGGAGAGACCGATGAACTCGGTTACCACATCGCCGAAACACCCATCCATGTCCATGACTTCCAGGCGACCCTGCTCAATCAGCTCGGGCTGGATCACGAACGTCTGACATACCGGTTTCAGGGGCGAGACTATCGATTGACCGATGTCTTTGGAGAGGTCAGGCCGGAACTGGTGGGCTAGAGGGGAGACAGCCTCATCAATCCAACTTCACCGCCTTGAGATCGTCA
>JAJDBZ010000337.1 GCA_029261095.1 Candidatus Omnitrophota bacterium
TGATGCTTTTGATTTCACCATCCACGACCCGAACCCCGTTTTCACGATCCAACCATTCTTCGCGGTGGACAGTGATGTCGTGTTCTTCAATCCATTCCTCAAACCCTCGCTCGGCCACATGCGGTTCGAAAACCCACATAGCATCGTCATCAGGACGGTATCGATCGTACTCTTCGGGTTTCTGGAACTTCCAGGCCTCGGGGCGATCGTAATGCTTTTTCAACTTCCTATAGAATTCCCGGGCAAGCCCTCCAACGACTTCTTTCTTACCGCTATCGGTCCAGACCAATCCGCCAGAGGTCAAACCTCCCAAGTGGTTGTCGGGACCGACCAAGATCACAGACCGCCCCATCCGAACCGATTGCACCGCCGCCGCGACTCCCGCGGAGTTAGGGCTATAGACAATGACATCCGCCTCGAATTGCTGCGCTGGAGCGATATGGGGAGAAATCCACAACGAAAGGGATAGCATCGCAGTTAAAAGAGAGAATTTTCGGTTCATGTTCTTGACTTTCCTCCGTCGTCACAATTGGACATTTCAAGTGGGATCTATATGATTTAGACCCTAACACAGGCCTGAAGTTTCTTTTACCATAGAGGTAATATATGCTATCATCCTACGGATTGGGAGAACGATTTTACATCCAGTCGGGAGAGTTGCCCACTGTTTTTTTCATACAGAGGAATTCTTGATGGAGGATTTTGAAGATGATTGATATCGGCGCGATCAACAGTCACTTAAAACCAGGGGAAGCTAAAGACCTAATTGAGGATATTCAGGTTCTTGGGAGAAAACTGACCTACCGTATTCAGGGTATGTTCACCCTGGTAGGGCACAAAGCGATTGATCTCCAAGCGGAGAACGGCAACCACTATCACGCTCTCAGTCACAACGAAGCGGATGACTCCACCGATTATGTGGTGGTCCATATGGTCGGCGATGCAACACACCTATTCGATTCCATGACTCTGGATGATCACGTCATTACGAATTACATCGACAAAGATCATTATCAAACCGTACTGGAAACAGTTACCCGGGATATCTTGAAATCCACAAATGAGGCGTTCGCCAAATTCGTTGAGAAAAACCATGGAACGACTCCGGAACCCATAACCGAGAAAGATCTGGATATGGATGGATTCGCCAAGGATCTGGCCTCACGAGATTTATCCTTCTCACATGAGGGGAATATGCGCTTGGCGTTTTAGTGTTGGGTCCAAACCGGTCGTAGAACCCGCAATCGGCTGCTTAGGGGATGGTTTTACCCGAGGAAAAAGGTGTGAACATAGCGGACAATTTTTTCGGGTTCGTCTTCGGATGCAAAGTGGCCGCATTTCGGTATCTGAATGAATTGGCCACCAGGAATCGATGCTGCTAGCCGTTTACTGTAATTGATGGGTTGGAACGGATCGAAGAGCCCCGCGACCACGAGTGTGGGAAAACGGAGGGTGGCAAAACTATCAGATATTTCCATCATGTCTTTTGCCTTGAGATCGGTTGCTGCTCGAATCAGGTTCCGTCGGCCCGTTTCGCTGTTCCAGGGAGCGTAGTAATTGTCGACGACTCCTTCTGACAGGAGCTTCTGGTGGTAGACCCCCTGGCTGAGCATACTCTTGAATCCGCGCCTGCGCGCAGCTCCCGCACCGACAAAGGGCCCCCAACCCGGCTCTGCCAGGAGCTTTGCATAACTACTGGGGTATGAATCGTAACAGGCGGGATTGATCAAAATCAGGCCGGCGACTTTGTCAGGGTGACGAACTGCAATCTGTAATGCGACACCGCCACCTGTCCCTTGGCCTACCAGGATCGCATTTGTAAGCCCCACCGATTCCATCCACTCATTGATATAATAGGACTGTGCGGCGATGCCCCGGTCGGCCTGAGGGCCTAGGTCGGATTTCCCATATCCAGGAAGGTCGGGAGCATAGACAGCATATTGTTTCGAAAGTCGGGGGATGACATGCCGCCATGTGTATGAACTGGTTGGAAAACCATGGATTAATACCACAGGCTGACCTTCGCCCTGTTTCAAATGGAACAATTGTTGACCGGAAACGTCGGAATAACCTTCGCTGGTTTCGATGTCGATAGACTCGTAACGGTGCATCTCACGAAGTTCTTCACGGGTCAAAGGTCCGTTCAAACAACCCTGTAACAGGGAAGAAACCAACAGGAGGAGCGGTAGAAGGTATAATCTCGGGAACATTGTATTATTAGGTTCTGGATGACATCTATTCATGTGACATGATAGCGGAGAGAATTCTTCCCCGAGTATGACCATCGGCAATCAAGGCCATAATCCTAAGCGTTTTGCGGCCCAAACGGAACCTGCGGCCAATCGAAAGCCATAATTGACAGATAATTCTAACGGACAATAAACTTACTGGTAAGCCTCAACATGCGAGCAATCGAGTTTGCAGGGCTAAAGAGTGCCTTCTTTCCAAGATTTACAGGCACATGGGCATCATTTCGGGCGTCTAGATTCAGAGAGTCCAGTCTAACCAGGGGTGCGGTAAGAGAGTATGAGATGGTTACTGGGGCGAGGATAAGGAGAGGGTTTTGAATTTTCCCTTTATGGTAGTAGGGATTATCAATTTGGTATTGATCACGGTCCTAGGGATCCTGATCGTCCAAATCCGCATTTTCGTCCACGAGGCAGAGGACGAATCGGCAAACAAAAAGGAAAAGGTTCTCCATCCGCTCCTCGATTTTGACCAAATCCGGTCCATCCCAAGTGTCCATGACATCGAAATTCTCCTGCTTTCTATTATTTGGTTGTTAATTCTCTATATCACCTCGCTCCTGCAACTGGATGGAGTCGTGTTAGCGGTCAAGTACCCTCATTGGTGGACCGCATTCGAAGTCGCGGGATTTTCGATTTTCTGTCATAGCCTTCTCCGCTATACCCGTCACATGGTGGACCGTGATAGAACCGATTGGCACCGGACCTTCGCCTTGACTCATGATTTTCGGTGGTACCGTGTTTCAGCATTCATAGTCATTATTG
>JAJDBZ010000338.1 GCA_029261095.1 Candidatus Omnitrophota bacterium
ACGGAATCTTTGGATCGATGTGCAGCGTCTCTCCATCGGGGGAGAGGCCGAGGAAACCGTATGTCATGATGGAGGGGATCAGGCTGCTTTCGTAGAACTCGTGGTCGATGCCAAGGCCGCCGGCTGTGCCACCGCCTTGCAGAGTGGTCCCCCGCTTCCCGTCCTTGTAATACTCGCGATAGCCGCCCTCGGCCCAAACCTCGCGCTCCCATTCAAGGATTTCCTGGAGACGTTGCCAGGCGTTGTCGGGACCATTGACCTGCAGACGCGCCCAGAGATCGTAGAAAGAGAAACCGAGGACCGCGCCACCATCCTGAACCTGCCCGCCCCAAGGGATCGTCTCGGGGCCCGTCCAGCCCTGGCCGTACCACACCACATTCCGCATCGTGGTCGCGCGCGGGCCGAACCGCCAATGATAGATATCACCGCCGGTCGAGGTCTCCCCTTCGATGATTCGCTCGCCGGAGATCCAACCCATGATCTCCTTGGCGTGTTCTTCCGAGGCGAGGCCGTACCAAATGGAGTCGAGGTTCAGAAAGGTGTAACCGTAGTCCCAACGGTTCCCCTCTTTGTCGATGGCGGGAATGAATCGACCCTTCTCCTCGTTCCAAAAGAGTTCGTTGGCGTTGGCTTTGATCTCTTTGGCGTGGGCCTCTAGTTCATTCGGATCGAGTTTGAGCGCGCCCAGCGGGATATCCCATCCCGGGTTCTCCTCGATCAACTTTTCGATCTTCGTCATCGTTATCACCGCGGCGTAGTATTGGTAAGTGGCGTAGAGATCATCCCAACCGAATGGCATCAGGTCCCAATAGTTGTTTCCGATGCCATGCCCCGGTTGCATGTGTTGAACTCCGCTGGCGTCGCGCACCCAGCCGGGGATGCCGTCATGACCGGGCCACCCATTGCGGATGTGGTTGTGCTCAAGGCCGCCCATTGCCTTCATCTGATGGAGGAGGGCGATCCGAAGCCGGTTGATTTGCGCTTTCAGGAAGGGGAGATCCCCGGTCCACTGAAAATATCGCCAGGAAGAGAGAATCAGGATTGGGTTGTTGATCGTGTGACGGGTGTCATAGAGGGTGAAGATGGAGTCGATCTCAAATTCCACGCTCGATTCCCCGGGAGCGAGCGAGATCCGAAACTGTTTGATCTTCCCTTCCCACAGTGGGTGACGGTGCAATGTAATATGCGAGTGCGCCATCCCCTTGGTTGCCGTTTGGAGTTCTTCGTCGGAACCGAAATAGACTCGGCGGTCCGTTGAAAAAGAATCGTCGCCCTCGCGCATCCATTCGAGGTAGGGAAGGTTGCGAGTTTCAATCGGCCCGGTTCGCTTCCAACGGATCTGAATAAAGGGGGCGTTGAACGCGTCGATGGGCATCGTGGCGGGTGAGACGATCGCTGGGGATGGGCCGGTCGACTTTAACTTCCATTTCTCATTCGCGATTCCTTCGTATTCGAGGTTCTCCAATTTCCACAGTGAGGCGGCGTTATCGCCTTGGTGTTCCGGTTTGTTCCACCCGGCCAGATAGTCCCCCACCCAACCAGGAACCTTTCCATTCTGAAAATGCCAACCGGCGGTGATACCTCGCACTCCATCCGGATGGTTCCAAGATTGAGTCCACATGGGGAATGGCCACCCCCAATCGTGCGCATGGGAAAAATGCTGATGGGTGTTCACATACCCCTCGTCATCGATCTCGACTCCGAGCAGATCCTCGCGATGCACTTCCTGAATCGATTTCTTTCTGGCCGTATCGGTCGCCGATGAAAGCCACATATCCGAGGTGGTCAGGTACTCCGCGTTGAACAGAGTCTTGCCATTCCCCGGCCGGTGCGAGAAGTGATACCGGAGATACCGGCTCACCCAGGCAGCGTCTTCGGGATGGTCCTCCACATAGAACCGCGTGAAGTGTTGAGGCGTGTTTTCGAGGAGGTCCGGTTCGGGGGTGAAGAGGGGATCGGCTATGGCGGTAGCCATGAAAGCGATTGAGAGGGTGAAAAACAAGAGGATCTTTTTCATGAGGTAAAACTCCAATCGGTGTCATTTCGACGTTAGGAGAAATCTGATAGGAGACGATTCCTTCATCCATCTCCTGAACAATTAATGGGAGCCCAACCTGTTTCAACAGTTTTTGCTCTGTGTAGCAACGCGGTTTCAACCCGTTGCGGGGTGGATGTTTCGACAGAGCTTTGAATGAGGAGACCATGGTTTCGGCACCGATCTCGTCCCGCCACGGAATGAATTCCGTGGCTACACAAAGCAAAGTCCGTTGAAACGGACTGCGGCCCTCACCGAATCGGCGGCACAAACCCCACCTTTTTATAAACCTTCGAAACCGTCTTCCGGGAACGTTTAAAAGCCTCTTCGGCGCCTTTTTGGAGAATCCCTTCAAGCACCTTTTTGTTCTCGCGGATCTCTTTGTATCTTTCCTGAATGGGGCGGAGGAACTCGACCACGGTTTCGCCGAGGTCTCCCTTGAATTCGGCGTATCCCTTGCCCTCGTACTTCGCGACGATCTCCTCAATCGGGTCGCCCGTAATGCCGTTGTAGATGCGGATGAGGTTGGCGAGCCCCGGGCGGTCTTCGTCATAGGCGACCGTCTTTTCGGAATCGGTCACCGCGCGTTTGATTTTGTTGCGGGCCTCATCCAGCGAATCGAGGAGCGAAATGTAACTCTTTGGGTTCGGGTCACTCTTAGACATTTTCGCGGTCGGATCCTGTAGACTCATGATCCGCGCACCGGAGGGGGGGATATAGGGTTCGGGCACTTTGAAAGTTTCGCCACAGGCCTCGTTGAACCGTCCGGCAATCTCCCGTGTCAGTTCGAGGTGTTGTTTTTGATCCGCGCCCACCGGAACAAGGTCGGCTTGATAGAGAAGAATGTCGGCGGCCATCAGAATCGGGTAGGTGAATAAGCCGGCGTTGATGTTGGTGTGGTGTTTCTTCGACTTGTCCTTGAACTGAGTCATCCGATTCAGTTCGCCCATGTAGGTGTAGCAGTTGAGCACCCAGGCGAGTTCGGCATGGGCGGGAACATGAGACTGGATGAATATAGTGCTCTCATCGGGATCGATCCCGCAAGCGACATAAAGCGCCACGAAATCATAGCAGCGTTTCCTGAGTTCGGCCGGGTCCTGCCGCACCGTGATCGCGTGCATGTCGACCAACATGAAAAGGCAGTCGTACTCATGTTGGAGAGAGACCCAGCTCTTCAGCGCGCCGAGGTAATGCCCAATCATGAGTTCCCCCGAGGGTTGGATCCCGGAGAGGATAATCGGTTTCTGTGCAGGTTTGGTTTCTTGGTTCATCGGTCCTTCAAATCCACAAAATTGGAAGGCCGATCATGCCCTGTTCCGTGTTGTTCGTGAAGGGCGCTTGCGGTTGTCGCTAAAAGGGAAGACCGAGAGATTCATTCACAAATCCCACAAGTGGGGAAGCAGCAGCCATGATCTTCTCTGCCTCGGCGGGGAGATTCTTTTTGAGAAGGACATCAGTCTTCATGGGACAACCCGCCATGAAATCCTTTCTTTTGAGGTCTTCGATCAGTGGATGATCCTCTTCGTACCCTCTGGGAGGCCGTTTTAAGCGGCCGCCTCCCAACTCGCCATAGAGTTTTTTGAACTTCTTGTTGTCCCGTGCCTTAACCCATTCTTTGGGAAAAGAATCAATATGCGACCGGATTTTTGAAATCGCCGGATTATCCAGTCCACAGGCTCCAGAACCGAAACAGACTTGATCGGGTTCGATTTTGATGAAAAACCCAGCCGAGGGATGATTCTTTCCCACCTCGTGAATGAATTTGGCCATAACATAATTGTGAAAGGGTGTCTTGTCTTTGGAAAAACGGACATCTCTATAGATTCGAGAAAGGGACCCGCCGGTTTTTTTGGGTATCGCTACGAGGTGAGAAGTGATGTTACGAAGGCGGGGCTCCATGGCCTCAATGAACTGAAGCATGGGGATCTGGACGGATTCTTCAAATCTTTTCTTGTTCTTTTCAAACCATTTCTTATCGTTGTTTTTTTCGAGGTCTTTAAGGAATTGGATGAGATCGGGGTCGAAACCGGAGAAAGACATAGGGTGCCTCCAATAGTGTTTTTCATAGAACGAATGAACTCAATTGAAGTTATTCCTCGACTGCAAATTTTAAGTTGCCCACGGGATCTATGTTTAGTGTGAAAAGGAATAGTAGCTGGATTGTCTTGATGTCAGAAATCTTGAGGAATAACCCCCAACTCCGCCAAAGGGACTCTCACAAACTCTCTCTCCCACATCCTCGGGTGTGGAATCTTCAGATCATCTTCATCGACTGATTGGTCCCCATAAATCAGAATATCAAGATCGAGTGTTCGGTTTTGATAACCCTCCGTATCCCCTTTCGCGGTCCGGTCGCGACCGTGGTCGATTTCGATTTGGAGGAGTTGGCTGAGTAGTTCGCGGGGGGATAGTTCGGTTTGAATCTCGACCACGCCATTGAGGAAATCGTTGCCCCCCTCAATTCCGACCGCCGGGTTTTCGTACCAGTTGGAGGTGCGTAAAACCTCGGTGTTCGGACACGAACCGATGGCGCGAACTGCGCTCTCTAGGGTCGCTTCACGGTTACCGAGGTTTGAACCCAATCCGATGTAAGCGAGGATCCATTCTTCGGTTTCCTCATTCTTCATCGGAAGTCGGTTGGACTAGTGGATGACGCTGTTTCTCGGCAATGCGGACGGCGGCCCCAACGAAATCCCTAAAGAGAGGCTGCGGTCGGAGGGGTCGTGAGGTGAACTCGGGATGGAACTGAACCCCCACAAACCATGGGTGATCGGGGACCTCCACAATCTCCACGAGTTTTCCATCGGGCGAGGTTCCCGCGATGCGGAGTCCGGCATCCTCGAGTTGTTCACGGTACTTGTTGTTGAACTCGTAACGGTGCCGGTGCCGTTCCGACATATCGGGAACACCATAAGCCTTGTGCGATTTTGTGCCGGGAACCAAGTGGCAGTGATAAGCCCCAAGACGCATGGTGCCACCCATGTCCTCGATTTTCATTTGTTCCTCGAGCAAGGAGATGACCGGGTGCGTAGTCTCTTGATTGATTTCGGTGCTGTTGGCATCTTCGAGTCCCGCCATGTTTCGGGCCACTTCGATGGTCGCGCATTGCATTCCGAGACAAATCCCAAAGAAGGGAATGTCGTTTTCGCGGGCGTATCGGATGACATCGATCTTTCCTTCGATGCCGCGCGTGCCGAATCCTCCGGGAATCAGGACACCGTGAATGCCATGCATCAACTCGGTGCAACCCTTTTCCTCAATCTCCTCGGCATTGATCTTGACGATCTCCACCTTGTAGCGATGGACTGCACCTCCATGTAAGAGGGCCTCGTAAATGCTCCGGTAAGCATCTTGAAGTTCGGAATACTTTCCGACCACCGCGATTCGGACTGTCCCTTCCGGTTGGGTGACACGCTCCACGAAATCCTCCCAACGCGACATATCGAGGGGACTCCCTTGAAGTTTGAGTTGATCCATGACGATCCGGTCGATTCCCTCTTTGCTGTAGGCAAGGGGAATCTCGTATATGGTCGTCGTCACATCTTGGGCGGAAAGGACCGAACCGGGGTGGACATTACAGAAGAGGGAAAGTTTGTTCTTCATGTCCTCGTCGATGGGGCGGTCACTGCGACAGAGGAGGATATCAGGCTGGATGCCGATCTCGCGGAGTTTCATGACGCTGTGTTGGGTCGGTTTGGTCTTAAGCTCGTCGGCGGCGGGAACATGCGGGATGAGAGTCACATGGATGAAGAGGACATTCTCATCTCCTTCCTCGTGGGCGAACTGTCGGATTGCCTCGAGGAATGGGATCGATTCAATATCGCCGACTGTTCCGCCAATCTCACAGATTTGAACATCGGCTCCGGTATTCTCAGCCAGTGTCCGCACTCGGGATTTGATTTCATCGGTAACATGGGGAATGACCTGGACGGTTTTCCCGAGGTAACCCCCGCGTCGTTCACGGCGGATGACCGATTCGTAGATTTGGCCGGTCGAGACGCTGTTTAGGCGGGAGACCTCGGAATGGGTAAAACGCTCGTAGTAGCCTAAATCGAGATCTGTTTCGGCGCCATCATCGGTGACATACACCTCACCGTGCTGGTAGGGACTCATCGTCCCTGGGTCGACGTTCAGGTAGGGGTCGAATTTCTGAAGGGTGACAGAAAGCCCGCGGCCTTCGAGCAAGGTCCCTAATGTCGCGGCCGCGACTCCTTTGCCAAGTGATGAACAGACTCCCCCGGTAACAAAAATAAA
>JAJDBZ010000339.1 GCA_029261095.1 Candidatus Omnitrophota bacterium
CAACTGGCTCTTGTTCTACTTGTTCTAATTGTGGGCCGCTCAATCGTCGGTGATAATCCGAGCGGTAACGAGGATCAGGAGGTTCTGGGTTGTTTCCACATCCGATTTGTCCGTAAACAATGGCGAAAGACCGGGAATGAATCCGAGAAGTGGGAGACGCCCCTCAACGTGGTTGAGCTGACGGCGCAAGAGGCCACCGATGACCAATGTGTCTCCATCCTTGATCCGAACACGGACGGTCGCACGCCGTGTTTGTGTGGTCGGCTGACCTTGAAGTGGGTTCCCATTCGCATCGAAGAACACTAACCGATCACCTGGAATTTCGAGTTCCGGATCCAGGTTCATTTCGATATGACCATCACCGGTTACACTAGGAGTTGCGATGAGTGTAAATCCAAATTCCTCGGTGTCTGTTGTGACCTGCTGAGTAGAAGTCTGGTTGGTACCACCCGGTTGAGAAACATTCTCGGTGCCGCTGATATAAGGAATCTCTTCACCCAGGAATATTTCACCCTCTGAACCGTTAACCACGGTCACCTTTGGCGCGGTCAAGATCCGGATATCAGTGAACCTCGAGAGCATCGAGAGAGTCGATTCTATTCGTGTTCTCCCTAACGTCGCTAGTTGGAGTGACGATCCTGCGGGGTTTCCAGGTTGGCTATCGAGGACGAGGCTACCGTTGGATGTGGTCAATGAGGGACCTTCCCCACCATCGTCGATCTCAAGGATATTGTCGATGGTCATTTGAACACCAAGTTCATCGTTAGAGTTGTATTGGAGTTCAACCAATCGAACCTCTATTTCCACCTGGTCCACCGGGAGATCGAGTCGCTCAATCAGTTCTACCGCTCGTTCGATATCCGAGAGGCGAGAGCCGGTAATAATCATTTTCTTTGTGGAAACGTCTGCTTTGACGATGACAGGAATGATTCCAAGCAGCGAGAAGGCCGCGAAAGGTCCGCCCCCACCGATTCCACCGCCAGCTCCGCCGCCGAATCCTCCTCCGCCGCCGAGTCCACCAATACCACCACCGATACCACCGCCCAGTCCGCCGATTCCACCACCGATTCCGCCCCCACCGCCAAGCTGACCTTGACCGATTTGCGCCTGGCCAGTTCCACCTTGACCGGCGCCACCGACGGGCGCGCTAATCAAGACTGCGAGGACAAGACCTTGGAGTGAGTTTCCGATGTCGAGGACCGATCGTTGTCGGACATCAACAATTCGGGACAGGCTGGTAGTTTCTGTAATCCCGGTGAGATATTCCTGAATTTTCAAGAGGTTATCGGGTGTGTCGACCACATCGATGGTTCCCTCATCGAGGTCGGGGTACATAACACGCCCTTCAGCAGCCGCTTCTTCGATACTCTGGCTCCCATAAAGGAGACTTTGGAAGACCTGTTTGGTGAAGTTCACCTGTTTTCTTCTTCGAAGAACCGCATCAGGAGTATCCGTGCGTAGGTCTTCGGCGGGCACCACTACAAATTTGCGGGCTTTGAGTTCCCGGTCGACGACCTTGTCGATGAAGTTCGGATCTTGCATGAGCCTCTTCACGAGTTCGAGTTTCTCGGGAGTGTGGCGGATCATCAAAAGACCGGAATCACTATCAAATACCAGATACGGATCTTGGTCAGTAAAACTGGTTTCTATTTCGGCTTTCCCAAAAAGTCGGAGATTAATGATCTTCGCTAAATCTTCGCCGCCGGTTTCGGGAAGACGGAAGGTTTCGACAATCATTGGCGGATCGACAAGATCGATCTCGTTACGAGAATAAAGGTCGAGGAACTGCCTGACCAGTTCAACGTTGTATCGACTATCCCTGACAATCAGTTCGAGGAGAAACTTGTTGAGAATGAATGTTCGTCCCGGAATAATGGCGTCGATTTCTCTGGATTCCACCTTGCCGAGAATGACTTCCCGAAGGGCTTCGGAGAAATCGTCGGTATCCCTCCCGCCGAGTTGGCCCATCGCGAGTCGCTTGAGCGCCTGATACTGTTCCTCACTCAGAGGGAATCGTTGGGTGACAATGTCGCGAGTGACTTCGATAATGTTTGTCCCGGGCTGGCGTTGCCAGGTATATCCATTGATCTTGAGAACTTTGTCGAGGAATTCACGGTAGGTGAGCTCGGTGGTCCTGAGGGCGTTGATTTCCCCATCCACGCCTTCTCCGGTGATGATCTGAAGGTCGGCAATCGCACCCATGGTGGATAGGATTTCGTTGATATTGACGCTGCTCGATTGCTCGAGGACAAAGGTTTTTTCATCGAGGACTTTAACGACGCGGTCGTCGACCTCGGTGCGCTGTTGGTTCATTGAGGCTCTACGGTCGGCTTCGGCTTTTTCTTCGGCATATTTCTCGAGGAAAGCGCGTGCGACCTGATTGTTGGGTTCGAGCTGGACCGCCCGTTCCCAGAGCTCATAAGCTGAAATGATACGCCCTTTTTGGGATTCGCTAATTCCTTTTTCGATGAGGAGATTGACCTCATCGTTGGTCGAAGAACTGCTTACGCCCGATTGAACCGGTTCCACTATTGTGGGTGCGGAAATCCCACCCGCCTGGTCCCCCGAATCCGCGAGTGTAAAGAAATTGGAGTCTTCGGTTTGAATTTCGTTTAAACCCCGATCGACGGGTGCATCAAGGAACCAGGGATCGGAGGGTGTGTCGATCGGTCGAGAATCTACCGCCTCGACTTGATAAACCGGTGGGTTTTCGGGGGTGATTTGAGTCTCCAACTCTTCAGTGAGAGTTGGGGAATAATCGAGGTCAAGGCTGGCCACTTGGAGAGACTGTTCCATTTTCTGGCACTCAAGGTAGTACCTTTGTGCGGATGGATGGTCTGGCACCCTGCTAAGGACGTCCTGGAAGTGACCCTTCGCGCTGGAATACTCACCTGCATTGAACTGGCGTACACCCATGTCGTAAGTTGGAGCGATATCCAACAGGAGGTCTTGGTTATTAGAGGGAGTTGGGAGGGCATTACCGGTGGAGCGCTTGGCTTCGAGCGCGACCAACCGCGCCTGCGCGTCCTGGGAGTTTGGAAGAAGTCTGAGGACTTCACGGTAGAGGCGAGCAGCTTTGTCGTTATCGCCCGATTGCTCAGCGATAAAACCTTCTGAAAAGAGTTTGGCCGCTTCCTCGACTGCCACATCTTCCTGCATGGTTTGATCACTGGATTCGTCCGGAAGGAGAATCTCGGCCAAGCCTCCGTTTTCGGAGTTCATGGCAACGAGTGTGCTTTGATTCTGACTGACGCTGTTCCCGTTTTCGGCCATCGCACCTCTCACTTCGGCGAGGCCTTCATGGGCTTGAAGGTTTCGAGGGTCAATCTCGATCACTTGGTTGAAATAGGATTCGCTCGCTCTGTAATCGCCATTGGCGAGTGCTGCGATTCCCTGAGCGATCAACGAACTTGTGGCTTTGTCTATTTGTTGTCTCTGGGATTCTCTTTCAGCCACACTCAGTGAGGCTTTACTCTCCGCCTGCTCCATCATTTGAGCAGCCTGCTTCGATTTTTGAAGTTGTTTCCGGAGATTTGCGACGATGCCCGAGTGGACTGGAGATTGCTCCCAGACGGATATAGCCGCCTCAGCATCGGCAAAATTACCGACCGATATCAGGTCTTCAATATCCTGGATGGGAAGTCGAACCGATGATACGGCCGATAGGGTTGTCTGACCCGGACTTCGCAAAGTTTCTGCGAAGCCAACCCAGGAATGAAACACCCCGGTTGCTAGAATGAAAAGCGTAATGATTGTCCCTACAACCCCGAATACCCCGTTTCGATTCCTCGCGGTTGCGGCACAGACCCTGCCCATGCGGCTGTGCATCAAGTAAATCCTCCGGTTATGGCGTAGATAAGACATCAATAAAATGCCCGTTACGAGGATGAGTGAGCAAAATAAACACATCCCCTTTTCTGCCAAGTCTAGTTATCGTTGAGACTTAGCGGCAACTTAAGCCTTTTTATCGAAATCTGGCTCTGCTGTTTAATGGGTCAACATATTCGACCCAATATTTCTCTTGGAGAATCCAAGAATTCCCTTTGATCAAGCGAAACTACCGAACCCCCAGGGGGCGAGATCTTGATTCCTTCTCTCCGGTAAGACCGCTTTCTACATCGGTTCAGTTTGGGTGTTTTCACCTTTTGGAGACTTTTCAGACCCCATGGCTTCCGACCTAAACGCTGATACTACACCAAACGAACTAAAAACGGAATCGGTGGGAAGTCTACCAAAAACTCCCCGCAGTTTCCTCATTTCTTAAGGGTTCACATGCTCAATAGCTTAAGTTACTTGCTTAGACTCCGTGAGCGGGCCTCAATTTTTCGTGCCATACTCTGAAGTTCTCGGATTTCGCCATTGACCTCCGCGTATCCCGGAACGCGGCGGATTTCCTTTGTCCGCTTCTGGATCCCTTGAACTTCCGCCATCCGATCATTGTAGACAGTAAGAGCATCTTTCGGTATGCGCCCAGCTGAGAGTTCTTCCTCTCCTTTTTCAAGGGCTGCTCTGACCTCGCGGAGTTTTTCGCGCATCAGTTGGACGCCTTCGCTCGCTTCCAGTTTGGAGAGAGTGGATTCCCATTTGCGTCGATCTCTCGATATTTCGCTTTCTGGAACCTTGAGCACTTCAAGGACATCGTAGAGGCGGAGGATCTCTCGGATCCCCTCGGAATCTCTGGAGGTAGTGTCGTCAGCGGCAAGCCTTGAAATCTCTTGTAAGACGTTCTTGATGATCGCTTCCTTATTCTTTTCAAGGTTGTCTTGTAGGTCTTTCAGTCGGTCTAGCTGACTTTGAATGAGGTAATCTTTGTTCCTGTTCTCAAGAATCCGTTCAAACTGGGTCAGAGACTGAATCGCGGTCGAAACCTCTTCCGGATCTGAATCGGCGGTGATGGCGCTTACCCTTTGAACCACTTCTTCATAACGCTGAAGGACCAATTTCTTGTTTAGGTCCTCACGCGAGTTCAAGATCCGCTCGCGCAGGTCCTCGAGAATCTTGACATCGCTCATCGAGATGTCGGTTCCTTCAAAGCAATTGTCATTCAGGCTCGACTCTTGGATGGTCCGATCCAGCAACGTGAGGGTGGAATCGAGCGACTCGATCGACTGAAGGAGATCGGCCCCGGACTGTCCGGCTTCCTCCAATGCCGACTCGCCCTGTTTGGCGGACTCATTGAGAGTTCGGCCAATTTCCGAACAGATGTGGTTACGGAGGAGTTCCTCAGGCGGTGTGGGCCACTCGAGGAGCGTCCCCTTTGGATCGTCTTTTACATACTCCTGAAGGACCTTAATGGCCACCGCGATGTTACCGTCTTTGATTGCTTCCTGGTAATCCAAGCGTAACTTCTTCAACCGCTCGATCAGGGCGCTAAAATTGGTTGCGGGGGTAAAAACGGGCCGGTAGGATATTGGCCCGATCTCACTGGGTGAGATCGGGGAAAAATCGATGTTTCCGGTCGCAATGTCGCCGCCACCCTGCTCTGCAGGGGCGGGTCCTCCCGGTACAGGGGGCATTCCACCTGGAATAGGTTCACCGCCCACGGGCACATCGGGTCCTCTCACGTTTTTGGCGTACTCATCCTGCCAGATCACAACTGCTTCCTGGGATTCCACCGCTTGAGTGGTTTGCATGGCATAGAGGATGCCCGCTCCGACCAGGACCATAATCAGGTAGTCTCTTATCTGAGAGAATTTCTTGGTGAACTTCTTCCAAAACTGTTTCATCGTTCGATAGACTCCCTACGACGGTGGTGAAAGTTTGAAGAAATCATGCCCCGCCACCTGCCTGAACGGGGGGTGCAAAGGTGAGATCGGTCACCTCCATCTCGGCTTTGAGCAGAGCCTGGGCTTGTTGTGGATCTATCCGGTACTCGCCCACAGTATCGCGGCGACTGGTCTGAAATTGAATCGTGTAATATTCCTCCTCGTAACCGAGGGCCGCATCGCCCACCGCACCTAAGATGTCCATAACAGTTTTGCTGCGCTCGGCTTCGTTTACAGGATCAGGCAGGACGATACCCAGGTGAAACTTCTGTTTGCTCCCTTTAGGGTCACTGTGATCCTCGAAAAACATCTGGTTGATTTCAACGTTTCGGTTGGCAAGCTTTTCTCGCAGCTGTGCTTTTTCCACCGATGGGTCTTTTTCGATGCCCGCTGTCACAGTGAAATCGACAGTTCCATCAGCCTTGGTCTCTTGAGAAGCAACGTTCGGGACCAACAGGTGAGGAGCGGTATCGATCTCGTCTTTGAAATCACCGACCATTTTGATGTCTTTTCCTCGAACTTGCATGGTAACTGCTGTAGTATCGGCATCAATTCGAGTCAGCCATGTCTTTCCAAGCGGAATCTTTCCAGCGATGTCTGCAATCGTCTGTGAAATGACACCGCGAGTTCGATCGATTTCATTCAGCGTCGCGAACCTGGCTTCGAGGAGTCGGGTATTGTCCATATACTCACCGATCTGTGTGGCGATATCGCTCTTGACCCCGCCCCCACCAGAGCCGCGCACCGAGTGCTGTTCCAGATCATCGTTGGCTGCCTGATAGACCTGAATATTCGCCCGAACCGCGCCTATCGAGAGAAAGACGAAACACGCCAGAAGGATGCCCTCAACAAGAAGCCAAGTCCTCCGTTTCTCGAATTCTTTTTTCCTGACGATGTAGGAGGGGAGAAAGTTCATCCGAAGTGGGACATCGGCGATGTTCTTTTGGCACTGACCCACCAAAACGCCAGCAACCTCGGAGAGAGGGGCGGTGTCTAATTCGGTAACATTGACCAGGGTGTCCTCGAAGACATCGCCGACCTCGCAGGGAATGCCGAGACGGTGTTCGAGGTAATCCGCTATACCGGCACATTGAGAGGTGCCTCCGGTGAGTACAACCTTCTCGACCGGTTCGCCATCGGGTTGAGAAACATAGAAATCGAGAGTTCTACGAATCTCATTCGCGATGCCATCGAAGGCTTTTGAAAGAAAGACTTTGACCCGTGCGCTCTGATCGTCCTCGCCATAGGCCAGCGGATCGGTTTGTCGGTCGATCGAAGGATCGAGCTCTCCAACACTTACTTTCAAATCCTCGGCTTCGGCCGGATCGATTCCGAGTTGATCGGCCAAGGTCTTGGTCAGCTGATCCCCGGCTTGGGAGGCGCTTCGAATGAACTCGACATGACCTTGCTTGCAAACCACGATATCGGTGGTCGATGCACCGACATCTACGAGAGCAACGACTTCTTCGTCGCTAG
Organism: Candidatus Omnitrophota bacterium; assembly: GCA_029261095.1. Taxonomy (GTDB): domain Bacteria; phylum Hinthialibacterota; class Hinthialibacteria; order OLB16; family OLB16; genus JACKFH01. Next base: position 7,242 of record JAJDBZ010000339.1, read on the forward strand.
ATTTCAATTGAGGGTAAAAACAATTAAAAAGACTTAACGTCGTCACATCGATATTGTCCGGAACCAAACCGGCCGTTTTTAACATGGCGCAGTATTGGTCGACGACATTCTTCCTGATGGCTACTAAGGTGACCGCCAGTTCGGGACCCTCGGTGTCAAAGACATGAGAGTCCAGGATGATGTCTTCGAGTGGAAATGGAATCTGTTGACGGGCCTCGTATTGGATCAGGCGGTCCAAACGGTCGCCGGAGACCTTGGGGATTCTTAGCTGACGGACGAAACTAGCGCGTCCGGGAACTGCGAATGAGACTTGCTTGGCAGACAAACCTTGACGATCAAGAACCTCTTTCAGGAGGACTCCGCTGCGCTCGATCACCTCGTCGGGAGTCGCGGTCGGAGGCAATCCGGTCTTGACCGCATAAACGGCCTTCATTTTCGCGGATTTCCCTTTTACACCTAGAGAGCCCACACCCACTTTTAGAGTGTGCCGCCCCGGATCGATTACAACTACCGAGGTTGGTCCGAATCCGATCGACAATGCCATCGTCAGTTCTCTCCCGCAGACACAGAGATTTTAGGCGATTCTAAGACCGCGTGACATGCCCTGTGAAGATTGTAGCAAAAATTTTGTCAAATGACCCAAACAATCATGGGGGATTCATCGAACGGGGTCAATATCCGCTGAAAGAAAGTCGCGCGCGGGGACAATCGCGATCGTTGCTCCGATGGTTCCATCTTTCGGGTTTTCGGTGTCCGCAAGGACATCCGATCTCCGATAGGAGAGGCGTGTCCCCCTCTTGGACGCGGGTGAAGCGTCGGTATGGTAGAAGACAGGGGTGCGCGGGGTGGTCGAAAGTGCCCGAAACTTGATGGTTGCAACGGTCCCTTCCTTCTCAAATGCTTTTCGAAACACCCCATTTTCATACTGAATTCGACCTTCGGCCTGACGGACGTTGTTCTCCCTCATCCAATCGAAGGGAAACCGATTATGGTAGGGACCGTCCAGGACATTGGTGCCGATCGAAACCCAATTTCCTTCGTCCTGATCGACAACTTCCAAATAGTTAGGATCAAACCGGATATCCAACCGAATTCGATCCCAGGGAACTCGATCTGGATTCACGACTTTAGCGTGAATATCAAAGGTTTTGCCCTCTTCGACGGCGAGAACCGGAGGATCCAAGACAATCAGAGTCTTAAGGCGTCCCTCGGGAACCTCAGTGTGGGTCTCAATGAGCGATTCCTTGTCAAGCGCCTGGACCGTCATCCCGCCACTAATGACCCCGTCCCTGGAATCCTCCCGACTCCCTAAAACATTAGTGAAAATGGGAGGCTCTCCCGGTTCCGATTCTGCCAACCCCACAAATGTCATCATATCGGGCCAGGCCCAATCCTGGTCGGACTGGATCGGAGGCGCCAGCGCTTCGGGCCACTCTGAGAACAGAAACTTGATGGGGGCTCGATCTCTCGGGACCAGAACCCGAAACTTCTTGGAAAGTATAAAACCTTGACCGATTGTCGCTTCGCCCGAAGCACACCTTGCCCGGTAATAGATTATTCCATTTTCTGTGTCGACTTGGTTGAGATAAAACAAATCAGCCGCATGATCTCGAACAAACGGAAACGCGGCCAGAGTTTTTTCCGACATGTCGTAAGAAGTCACAAGATCTGGGTGCCCGCCGGGCGCATCAATGACTTCCAGGACATCGGGATCGTAAGAGAGCGCGAACGATACGATGTTCAATGGCTTTTCTTTCGGGTTATCCAACCAGACATGGAGAGGGACGATTTCGTCGACCTCCACTTTCTGTTGGAGTGGAGCCAGTCGCAAAACGATATCCCCTTGAGGTGGAATTCCGATGGCATCCTCGCCGCCTGGAGGTGTCTGACCTGGGGGCCCTTGCCCTGGTACAACGGGTCGAACTCCTGGAGGAAGGGGTCTCGGTACAGGCGGTGCACCTGGTACGCCCGGTTGGGGTACTGCCGCTGGCGGTTGCTGGGGCCGCGGTGCGGGTGCCGGAGGGGGTTGGTTCTGAGGAGCTTCGTACCTTCCCTGCTGCAGAGGGTCTATTGCGTCGTACCCTCCCGGTTCCAGAGGGTCTACGTTGTCCCCCTGGTTTCGTGTCGACCGGCGGTTGTCTCGATTTCTGCGGTTACGAAAAACTGAAGAATCGTCGCGACCCGTCCCAAACCCCTGACACCAAACAACTTCCTCAATGAATAATCCGGGAACTGGGATCAAGAAAGTAACGATTCCACAAACGAGGAGGAAATGGCAGCCCAACCAAGATAGTAGGGACCGATCCCGGAGGTGGCGATTCCGGCCATGAACCAAATTTTTGGGTGCTATCATTGAATAGAACAAAATAAATGACCCCACCTTTCTGTGCAGGGGCGCCGGCGTTCAGGACCATACCACTGACTCGAATCGGAACGCCGAATTGAAAGGTTGAGGAATCTCCCCCGACTTCGATGGATACCGTTGGGCTCAGTCAACGCCATCTGTATGAGTATTATTCACGCCTCAGGAGATATTTGTCAATCTTACGATCGAGAGTGGGGCGAGATATCTGGAGAATCTTTGAGGCTTGAGTTTTGTTCCAATTCAGGTGGTCCAAAACCTCCTTGAGGTGGCGAGCTTCGACTTCGTCCAGCGAGATCATCTCAACCTCGACATCCCCACCGTTACGACCCTTGCCACCTGGGCCAAATCCGGTCTCTCCGAACGTGGTGTTCGGTAGGTGTTCGACCCATAGGGTATCTCCTTCCGCCATGAGAACCGCATGGTGGATGGTATGTTCCAATTCACGAACATTCCCGGGCCAGGAGTGGCGCTTGAACACTTGAAGCGCGGCGGGAGAAACGGTCGCGATCTTCTTGTCGTATTGACGATTAAACCGATCGATAAAATGATCGATCAAGGGTTCGAAGTCCTCGGGTCTTTCGCGGAGAGGGGGAATCTCAATGTTGACCTCATTCAGACGGTAGTAAAGGTCTTGCCGAAAGGTTCCCTTACCGACCTTTTCCGATAGTTTGTGGTTCGTCGCGCAAATCACACGGATATCGACGTGAACGTTATCATTACTCCCGACTCTTTGTACGATTTTTTCTTGTAACGTTCTGAGTATCTTCGCTTGGGAAGGGAGTGGCATGTCGCCGATTTCATCCAGGAAAATCGTCCCGCCAGAGGCCGCCTCGAATTTCCCCTCACGCATCGAAACAGCTCCGGTGAAGGCCCCTTTATCATGGCCAAAAAGTTCCGACTCAAGCAGTGTGACTGGAACTGCCGCACAGTTGACCGCGACAAATGGACCTTCGGCACGGTGGCTCGCAAGGTGAATTCCACGGGCAAAAAGTTCTTTCCCGGTTCCGCTTTCACCGGTGATCAGGACAACAGCCTGAGTCGAGGCAATCTTCTCTGCCAACGCGATCAGATGATCGATCGCGGGACTCTGATGAATGATGTGGTTTAAGCCGTATTTATCGCGGTCCATAGCGTTTCAAATTCCACTCTTGAAGATCGGTGACTGGATCGGCATACTTCTCTATGGGATAACTCAGGGGAGTGTATCATTTCTTATCAATGCTGTCAATTTTTAAACTCAACACGAAACCCCCATTACAACTAGCGCCCGGTTCGATTGGTATCATCGGGTGCGTCTTCGCGATCTGCTGGATCTTGCCTTTGTCGGGATGGTCCGCAACTCAGGCTGACTTTGCCCGGATATTCAAACCCGAATCGAGTTGGTCGGTGGTGATCGCTGACGCTGATACGGGCCGAATCGTATACCGGCAGAGGGCTGAAGAACCTCGGATGCCTGCCTCCAACATGAAGATCTATGTGACCGCCGCCGCCTTCGACCTGCTCGGGAGCCACTACCGCTACCGAACCCCCTTTCTTGTTCGCGGGGCTTTGGATCCGCTGGGCGTTCTTAAGGGAGACTTGCTCGTGAGAGGAAGTGGAGACCCCACCTTCAGCGGACGCTTCGAAGAGGATAAAGAGGATGTGACCGCCCGTTTTTCAAGGTGGGCCGACCGTCTCAAGGATCTGCATATTCGCACGGTCACTGGAAACTTATACGGCGACGATAACCACTTTGATGAGAACTATTGGGGACGGGGTTGGCCGAAGGATGCCTATTGCGACTGGTACACTGCTCCGTCTGGGGGATTGATTCTCAATGATGGCTGCCTGGACATCGGGGTATTTCCAGGGTCTCGTGTCGGAGCTCCACCAAGGATCGAAACCATCCCTGATACGGATTACATCAAGATCAAGAACGAAGCGCGTACGATTGCGAAGGGTCAGAAGAACGGTGTCAGCTTCCGGAGGCCGTTCGATTCAAATGATCTGACGCTGCGGGGGAAGGTGGCATCCGGCTCACGTGGAACTCAGCATGTGGTCGCATTGGCCAATCCTACCGAGTATTTCATCAAAGTATTGGAAGAGGTCTTAGAGAATGGAGGGATTACCATTCAAGGGGAAGCAAAGGATTCGGATGAGGAACCGAATCTTCCGCGCCATGGTTGGAAAGTCTTGACTGTGGAGAACTCGCCTCCGCTTAAGGATTTGGCCCAAGTCATTAACACGCGGTCTCAGAATCTATTCGCCGATTCACTCCTGAAAACTCTGGGAGCGAAGAAAGCGGGTGCGGGCAGCTGGGCAGGTGGATCCATGGCGGTCAGAGAATGGGTCCAAGACCAGGGACTTTCGGCGGAGAATCTCCATCTGGAGGATGGTTCGGGCCTATCGCGATTGAATCGGGTCACCGCCGAAACCACATGCGACTTGTTGTTCCATGTACAGAAGAAACCTTGGTTCCCCCTATGGAAGGAAACGCTTGCGGTCTCGGGATCCTCTCCGGGCTCATTGAGGAATCGACTCAAGAACTCAACTCTTCGCGGGAAAGTTCGAGCGAAGACCGGGTTCATCAACGATGTCTATTGTTTGTCAGGTTATGTGGAGTCGAAGAGCGGAAAGGAATACACCTTCAGTCTTCTTTTCAACGGCAAATCCCACGCGGGTAGACATCCCCACCATCGAATGGAAGAAGCACTAACCTTGGTCGCTCGAGACGAACCGTGAGGATGTTCGCTCTATTCTTTGGAGGCTTTGGTCGAGGACTCGGCGACTCGGATCAATGACTTCAATGCCTCGTTGACCGATTCCGAGTTGGGGAAGACATCCGCGACTTCATCATTTAGTAGAACCACGTTCGAGTTCTCGATAACGTGTTTATAGAACTTACCTCTCTCAAGTCTTTCAAAGTCAGACTTATCGTATTCCGCACGAAGTTCGTCCTGTTCAATCGTTTTCTTGCTCATATCCTCTCCTTTCTTTGGGTGTCATTGGACGAGCGCTAATGATTCGAATGGCATTGGTTCGAAAGGTGTGACTAATAACCAGTGGTCTGTCGGAGGATGAAATGCCAAAAGTCACGAACCTTTCTTCCTCCTCCGAATGGTCGGGGTCTTGACCACTCATCGCCAACGGGTCGTAAAAGACACTCGCCGCTTCATCAAACGAAACCCCGTGTTTCCTGAGGTTTCTCTCCGCCTTGTCCGGATCCCATTCGAACCTCATTAGACTATTGTACCCTTCCGACAGCCGAGATGGCAATCGGTTGATGAAGGTTTCTAAGCTCGACTATGCGCAATATCGAACTCAAAGCTTGTTTACCTGACCGCGAGATGGCGCTGCGAATCTGCGAACAGATTGAAGGTGCACGGTTCGAAGGAAACATCCGACAGATCGACACCTATTTCGCGGTCCCAGAAGGTCGATTCAAACTCAGGGTTTGCGAACCGGGTGAGACCTACTTGGTCTACTACCATCGGGCGGACCAACGCGAGGCTAAAGCATCGGTTTACTCAATCGAGTATGTGACTGCCTCGATCCTAGACATTTTGGCGGATGCCTTGGGTGTGGTTGCGGTGGTGAGCAAGATACGGACTCTATACCTTTGGGAGAATGTCAGGATTCATTTGGATGTGGTGGAAGACCTCGGGGATTTTATCGAGTTCGAGGCAGTGCTCGGTGAGAACGATTCGGATGAATCGGGATTTCGAAAAGTGGAGGAATTAAAACGGCTTTTTGAGATCCGTGACGGAGATCTCATTGAGGGATCTTACCTGGAGATGGTGATGGGTTAACTTCCTCGTTTAGGGAAGGTCGCCACAATTTCCCTTTGAAGAATTTTTGCCCTTCTTGTTCTTGCCTATTGGTGCGGTCCATTCGCTTCCAAAATTGGTTCAAGATAGCCTCTACTTTGTAGAGACACTTAAGGATCATTCCCTCCCCTAACTTGGCGTTGCCTGGGTTACCCTGATTGACCCCTTCATACATATGGCAATCACGACATTCGGGAGGAGGGAAGAATGTTTGAATCCTTCTTCGGAACCATCGATACCTCCGACCATTCCAGATGGATTCAAAATCTTGTTTATTTAAATCGCCAAGATCGCGGGTACTGAAGCAACACGGGGTGACTCGCCCTCTGTATTCCACATGGGTGTCGACCCAAGGTTGATTACATCTCTGGGGAAATCGATTCTTTTTCGGAAAGAGACGTTTTGTACTGAAGAATTTCTTCGCGGCCGAACTGGTCGGTGAGACAACCCCGGTGGCATACCTCGGGGGGAGTTTCAGGGGAAGGTCTAATTCCCGTGCCAACTCCTCGGAGATGTCAAAGTAGTGGTTTGCCTTTTCCGGATCGTTCCTCAAGGATTGTTCGTCGAATGCTTTCCCTACTGGCTGGTAATCATGAACCAACAATTCATCGAAACCAAACTTGTTAGCCAAGCGAACCATCTCTGGGAGCTCGTGAATATTCATTCTGACCGCAACAAATGTAATGCCCCACCAACCCGAAGGTTGGTAAATCGAACGAATCCTCTGGATGGAATGAAGAGTTTTCTGTAGACGGTCCCAGTTACCGCCTGCGCGAATTTCTTCAAAGGTTTCTTTTGAGGCTCCATCGATGGAGAGAGTGATATGGCCCTGGGAATTCACGAGCATATCGATATGCCCCACATTCAGTGTTGAGGCATTAGTGTTAAATGAGGGGATTGCACCCCTCTCGATGATTTGTTCCATAAGGGGGAGGTATTCGGTTCCAATAGTCGGTTCACCAAAACCTGTGATGATGATTCGATGAGGGAGCGGATGGAGTCCGTCCAGAAACTGGTTAATCAAATCCCCGGAAAGGTCGGCTGCCAGGTAGGGTTCATACCCCTTCGAGCAATGGGGACAATAGAAATTACACTTGGTTGTGTGTTCGATGTAGCAAGAGGAGGGGTGCGTGTCGAGACCGATCTTCCCTCCTTCAAATTCCTCTTGGTTTTTCTGACGGTTCTTTTCTTTCTCGCGCCATGCCTCCTCGTGGAACCCGTTAATGGGAATGTGGTACCGGCTTTTTCTTCCGCCGGCGACATAATCGGCAAACTCAATTCCCGCAAGGGAGGAAGGATTACCCGGATCGCTGTCCAAGATGGATTGATAAATGGATTTCCCATTGTCGAAATCACCGATACGAATCAGTGCATCGGCGGATTGGAGGAGATCCACAATATTTTGTGAGACCGAGATGTCTTCAACCATGGCGTCAATCGAATAAGGGAGTTTTTGTTAGAATCAGTCAGAATTCTTCTTTAATAAAACTTCCTTGACCTCCTTGGAAAGCCCTTTCCCTAAATGGGGAAGAGTCCAGTCTTCGACCTTCTTAATCTCCGCAGGCGAGAATGAGTTGTGAAACTGAAATGTATTGGAACGAATCGGATCGCCATCCTCGGCAAGGATGATGTCATCGAGATACTCCTCGCACTTGCAGGGAAACCAACAAGAGGTCTCGTTGGGACTGATCGCGAGCGATTTGGTCGCTCGACCTGCGATCTTCAACGCACCCCAAAGATCTCTCTTTTGGACTCGATCCTGAAACTGTTCGGTAAAGAAATCTCGGAAGAATTTAGATTTGCATGTGGAAGAATTTCCCATCGGGTCGATCATCAACCTGAAGAACTGGCGCGGACATTCGACTCTGACTTCTTCAGGCGTCTCGGGAGCTTCAGACTCTTTCGATTCGTGGCCTTTCCAGACGTTTGCCAAAACGCCTCCGAGCATGATTCTGTTTTCTTCAAGCAAGGGTTCGATTCGGTCCACCAAACGTCGCATCAATTCTGGATGGCTGCCGAGCGAATCGGGATGGTAGTAAGGTTCCTGGACGGCCAGTGCCATGCAGATCTTGGGGGATATCTGAGAGACTGTTTCCACCAATTCGTAGGCATGCTCCCAGTTGTGGACTGTCATCACCGACATGGTCAGAAGACTCGTTTTCGGTAGTTCTTCGGCCCGCTGCGAAACACGATGGAGGTTGGAGACGATCTCGTCTCCGGACATCCCGCGGGTTCGGGTATTGACTTCGCCCAAACCATCGATACTG
>JAJDBZ010000340.1 GCA_029261095.1 Candidatus Omnitrophota bacterium
AACTCAGGAGGTCCATGCCCTTCGAGGAGTCACCACCGCTTTGGATCGGGGGTCCTTCTGGTCGATCATGGGGCCGAGCGGCTCCGGAAAGAGCACCATTCTCAACCTGCTGGGGTGCCTGGATCGTCCGACCTCCGGGAAATACTTCCTTGAGGACCAAGATGTGAGTCTGCTCAATGACGACGCGCTCAGCGATTTTCGGCTGAGCCACCTTGGGTTTGTTTTTCAGAGCTTTAATTTGATCCCACAGTTGAGTGTTCAGGAGAACATCGAACTCCCGCTCTTCTATCTCGGTTGGGACGCCGAGGAGAGCCGAGAAAGGGCCTGTCAATTGGCTGAAAGAGTCGGTTTAGGCGATCGCCTGGGTCACCGCCCCATGGAACTTTCCGGAGGGCAACAGCAACGAGTCGCCGTAGCTCGAGCACTATCCAACGACCCAGCCATTCTTCTCGCCGATGAGCCCACCGGTAACCTCGATTCAGCGACCGGTGCTCAAATCATGGAATTGCTTACGGAGGTGAATGATCTTGGGAAGACAATTATCCTGGTCACACACGAACAGGAAATAGCAGCGTTCGCCCACCACCAACTCCATATGCGAGATGGGGTAATCGACTACATCGGAGATTCGAAAAGGTGAAGCGCTATCGTTTTCTTCGAAATGTCGAACTCGGCGTCAAGAATCTTTTACTCAGGAAACTGCGATCCTTCCTGACCGTATTGGGAGTGGTTTTCGGAGTGGGCAGTGTTGTCGCCATGTTGGCTGTCGGCGAGGGTGCGAGTAAAGAGGCGCTTGAACAGATACGAAGATTGGGTAGTAACAACATCATCATCACCTCCGAAAAACCGGTGGAGGATGAAGCCACTGCGACCACCGAGTCTTTCATGAGCATTTATGGATTGCTTTACGAGGACTCCTTTCGAGTGGAAGAGACCTTCCGCGAAGTGCGTCGCACCGTTCCCGTCAAGCTTATTCGGAAAGAAGGACGATTGAAGCGAAAGACGCTGGAACTCAGGGTAGTCGGGACCACCCCGGATTGGTTCGATTTGGTCCATCGCCCAATCCTGGCGGGTCGAGTGCTCAAGCCGCTCGATTATGGCTCAAAAAACAATGTTGTGGTCCTCACCGAACATGGAGCACGAAGATTACTCGCTAACGAAAACACAATTGGTCAGTCACTCCGACTTGGAAGCGATTACTTCGAGGTGGTGGGGATAGTTCAAAGCGAAGAGGGGGGTGGCAGCTCCATTCAGACGCCGGACCAAGCTGTCGATGCCTATATCCCGATGAATGTGGCCAAGGATAGGTTTGGAGACATCTATACAAAACGAGCCGCAGGATCGAGAGTTCGCGAATTGGTTGAACTCCATCAGATGATCATTGAGGTGAAGTCGATTGAAGAGGTCGAGAAGGTGGCAAGGGGAATCGAGGCGATGCTGGCTCGATTCCACAAAAAGAAAGATTACCGGTTGAGCGTTCCTCTCGCGCTGCTCCGTCAAGCAGAAGCCACCAAACGAACTTTCAATATCGTCTTGGGGTCGATCGCAGCCATTAGTCTGTTGGTGGGGGGAATCGGAATCATGAACATCATGCTCGCCTCTGTCACCGAGCGCACTCGAGAGATCGGAGTTCGCCGGGCCATCGGAGCGCGAAAGCGTCAGATCATTTCCCAATTCTTGATCGAGACCGTGGTTCTTTCGACGATTGGTGGAATGATCGGGATTTTTATTGGGTTAGCCATTCCCTGGTCCATCACTTACTTTGCGGGGATGCCCACCGTAGTCACTCCTTTCAGTCTTGTTCTGTCCTTGGGTATCAGCATGGGAGTCGGTATGCTGTTCGGCATATATCCAGCGATGCGGGCGGCGTCCCTCGACCCGATTGTCGCTCTCCGGCACGAATGAGAAGATCCCCTCCTGGAACGGACTTGATTTGCTGAATATCCAATAGGGAGGTTTGAACCGATGTCGATCCAGGCCAAACCTGGCTCTCGAAGATGGCGGATTCTTTTTCCACTGATCAGTGTTCTCCTCGGTACAGCCCTCTTTGTCTTGCTGGAGGTCTGCCTGTCACTTGTCGATATTGCCGATCCGGATTCACTCCACGATCCCCTGATCGGGTTTACGGAGATCAGGCCGCTGTTCGTTTTGAACCAAGAGAATGGCCAATACGAAATCTCTCCATCCCGCAGGGTCTATTTCAACTTCGATTCCTTCTCCGCCGAAAAGCCTCTCGGGGAGTATCGCATCTTCTGCTTGGGAGGATCGACCGTCGCGGGAAGACCCTATGGGATCGAAACTTCTTTTACAGAATGGCTGAAGATCGGACTCGACTCCGCCGACCCAGAGCGCCTGTGGGAGGTCGTCAATTGCGGCGGCGTGTCATACGCCAGCTATCGATTGCTGCCTATTCTCAAAGAAGTTCTCGCCTTTGAACCGGATCTACTGATCCTTTACATGGGGCACAACGAGTTCTTGGAGGATCGGACGTTTCACCCCATCAAGAACCTCCCGAGGGCGGTTTCCATACCGCTTGATTGGACCAGTCAACTTCGGACATTCACCCTCCTTCGAAAAGCCTTTCCCTCGGTGAAACTCTCGGAAAGACCGGGCCGAACTACGGGCGCTTTACCCAGCGAGGTCCAAGCGCGCCTCGACTACAAGAATGGTTTGGACAAGTATCATGACGATCCAATCTGGCGAGCCCATGTGATCGAGGAATTCCGTCATAACCTCCGAAGAATGATCCAACTCGCGAAAGAAGCCGATGTTCCGATCTTACTCATCAACCCCGGATGTAATCTAAGGGATTGTCCGCCCTTCAAGTCCCAAGGGAACGGTAATCTCACTGAAGTCGATGTCGCCCGCTTCCAATCGTTGTGCCGACAGGCGAGGGAATCCTACGGATCCAACCCAAATCGGAGCGTCGCTCTTCTTCTCGAAGCGACTGAGCTGGATAACCGGAACGCGTCCGCGTTTTATGAACTCGGCAAGTCTTTCGATGCTGTCGGTCGAATCGATGAGGCATTCGAGTCTTATCGAACCGCGAAAGAGTTGGACATCTGCCCATTGCGAATTCTCGATTCGATGAGCCTGGAGATTCTCGATCTGGCCGAAGATGATTCGGTCCCCCTGGTCAATGCGAAGAGTTTACTTGCCGAGGAAAGTCGTGATGGAATTCCTGGAAACGGTGTTTATATCGATCATGTCCATCCAACCATCGGCGGCCACCAGTTGATCGCGGAAGCACTGTTGGAAAGGATGTGGGATCAGAAGATCGTTGTTCCAATGGATGGATGGAGAGAAGTCGGCGCAAAAAAGCGGCGGAAGCATTTGGACTCTCTGGATGACCTGTATTTTGCCAAAGGTCTAGACCGTCTGGAGATGTTACGGTCCTGGGCCGCAGGACAATCTGAATTGTCTCGACCTTAGTCTTGGAATGAGATCTCCAACGTATTTGCTGCGTGACCGAGATGCCATTGATGGTTATGTTTCTCAATCTCGTATCAGGAGTCTGGGGACCAAGGAAGTCCTCACAGCTCCAAGAAGTCCTTGGGAAAACCCCTACTCGGAACGGCTGAACGGAAGTATTCGCCGCAAGTGCTTGGACCATGTCATTGTCTTCAGTGAAGGTTACTTGAGACGGGCTCTGAAATAGTAAATTGAATTGTTACAATCAAGACCGATCCCACGCTCGTAGTCCGACTACGAAGCAAGTCTCGTAATTCGATGATTCGTTTTACAGGGTCAGGTTACGTGGTGGATGACCCTTCAAGACTCAAAGTTGCGTGGATTCAATGCCCTCTCAGACCTGCAGAGGAGTTCTGTCCAAGGAAAGATGGGTGAGATTCTGTCCCAAATCTCCACGCGGATGAGTTTTCGGGAGGGACAGTAGGCGCGCCTACCGAACGCCGATACGTCCGAGACACTTGGCGCCAACCGTGCTCCGTGACTCGAGTCGTTCGAAATTTCGCACGTCCACATTTCTCATACACTCCAGAACAGTGGATCTGAGTCACGGCCGGCTTCCTTGACCATACGGGGGTGAGTTCGCAAGAAAGGATCGATGGAAGTATCGACAATTACCCTGCCACCAATGGAACCAAAAGCCTGGGCGACATCTTTTTTTTTGGAGGAGATAGTTACTGGATTGAGGTTACGAACAGTGCCGCTATAAATCCTGTCCAAAATATCGATCCGTTGGTGGTGGATGGCATACCGTATGTTCAACCGATGCCGACAGGCTCGCTATAACGTGTATCTTTCCTTCGACATTTCGAGAAAGGGTTCCTATTCTTCCCCAAGGGGAGGCAGAGTCTGTAATATGTCGAGATCGATCTCATAGCCATGCTCACTAAGAATCATTTGCCTTAGAGTTTGGGTTGCCTCGATCATCCGCCGTTTAAGAAGGGTCATTCCGATACCATCACGACAGGATTCGAGAGGTTCTGGTTCGGATGGGATCAGATCCTCTAGCTTCAGGAGAATGGCCTTTCCGCGCTCCCGATAGGGTTCGTTCGTCCACTCGCCGACCTCCAATGTCTCGAGTTCTTCCCATACATTCGCTGAAAACCGTCGCCCTGGAGACAGCCATGGAGTTAGTCCTCCTTCCCTGGCTTCCTCACCATCCGAATACTCCATGATGACCCGTTCCTCAGCACCCCCTGATTTGATCATCTCCAAAACCTCCAGCGCTTTGGCTTCTGCCGCTCGAAACGCAAATTCCTTTTCGTAGGGGCTGGTTGCTTCTGTTGGCCGAATCGCGATTTCGCGGTATCGGCTGGTGGGAGTTGTCACAAACTCTTCAGGATGCACTTCGTAATAGGCTCGAATCTCCTCTTCCGAGATGGATCCCATGGTGTCTAGGTGGCGCCTCAAGAGTTGAAGGAATATTTCCTCACCTAAAATCGCGCCCCTCCCAATGCGCAAGCGTTCCTGAAATGTGGCGCTCTCGGTATAGCCTTTTGCGACTGCTTCCTCGTATGTGATTGCCGGGTATAGAACATGGTTGTAAACAGCTGCCGAATGCGATTCACGGATTTCCTCCGGAGATTGAGTCGATACAGGCAAGGGAGCGGACCGCGAGTACTTGAGATACTCAATGTAGTCTAGGAGCGAAAGTTCGAAATCTCCGGTTTCAGCCAAGACAACGTTTTTGGCATCGTTGGGATTGGAGGCCCAACGGACCAGATTCGCAAGTCCCTCCTCATAGATTTCTACACGGGATGGGTCCAAGAGAGGTTGCCTGAGTTTGTCGAACCTCTCCTTTTGAATCTGATACCTGAAATGTTCCGCGATTTGCGCCTTCGCTTCCTCAAACGGCTGCAAACCCCCTTCCACCTGACTCTCGAGGCGGAGAATATAAAATCCATTATCAGTTTCGATGACATCGCCGACTTGGCCGATATCTAGGGAGCGAGCGGCTTTCTCCAGAACGGGATTGATTTGGCCAATCTTAAAACTTCCGCGAGGGTTGATTTGTTTCGCGGGAACCCCCATCAATTCTTCGGCGACGCGGACGAAATCATTGAGGGGAACGATTCCGTTAGGGTCTTCGAATTGCTTGAGTTCCTCACGAGCCTTCATAGCCTTCGTTTTCAATTCCCCCCGAGCCGCAGCGTTTGAAGTCCGGGTCGCGTCAAGAAAGATATTCCGAAAAGAATAGGTGGCTTCTCTGGAGAATTTCTCCAGGTTGCCGTTATAATAATCACGGAGTTTTTCCTCCGGCAGAGATTCTTTGACAAGCATTTCTTCTTCTAATATCCCGGAGTAAGCTTCCCTGGTTTTCAATTCACGAAGTCTCCACTTGACATCGGATTGATCTGTCAACCTTTCTTCGTTCGCCTCTACCGAAGCTGCAAGGACTAAGTGGGTCGCGAAGATTTCGATTAATTCTTCGTGGGATGGGTTTAGATTTGCCTCCTTCATGTGCGGGAGATTGAATCGAATGAACAAATTGTAATCGTCGAGGGAAATGTCCCGATTACCGATCTTGCCCAAAACAACTTGGGAAGAATCACTCGCTAACGACACGTTGGACATTGAACCTATGGTGAGAAAACACAGAGTCAGTGCGAAGAGGTTTCTGACCAGAACAGAATTGTAGCATTGGGTCCTTAGACAAGATCTTCCCATCATTGTTTACGATTCCTCTAGAATAATTTGGATCATATAAGAAAACCGGGTTGCGATCATGATGTCGCAACCCGGTTTAGAGGTGTTTAGTCTAAACAACCAACACGTTGATCGACCTCAGTACAGATCCCAATCGGTGACGCGTGACGGGCTTGACAGGCTAATGATCCGAGCGGCATGCGAAACAGGCAAGGCCTTTAATTCGCCGTTGCACAGGGTATTCGTAGTATTCGCTGAAGGAACACTGCTGGTAGTTAGCCACATGTATCCTACCACGTCGTTTCCATTACCGTCGGTGGTAAATCCGACTCTTGAGTGAGCGCCTTTACCGGCGTTGCCACCAATTGCGCTTCCGGCAAACGGAATTTCAGTCGCACCACCCAGGTTAATCGTAACAAAATTCTGGCCGGGAGGGTCAAACGTCGAGTACAGCTCCTGAAGATTATCGGCCGCGCCAGTCGCAGACACATAGAAGCTGCCAGTCCGAGCAGTTCCATCCGCATTGTAGATGCGTCCAATGACGGTATTGTCATCTGGATTTCGGTACACAATTGCGACATCACCGTTGGCATTGGTATCACAGTGAGTGGTGTGACCATTTTTCGCACCGTTCGGCGGGACAACTGAATCTGGTAGAGGGGTCAGGTCATCCATCGGGGTGAGGATGGGAAGCGGGGTCACCGTTTGGGCTCCCACGTCGACCTGGTATCGAGCGATTCCGACGAGGTTGTCCCCTGCGGCAGAGGTGTATCTACCAGGAATATAGATGATGTCCGGACCGGCCTCTGGGATGGTTTCATCGTCATCCGCTGTCCAGCCTCCGTCACCCGCAGCGGGAAACAGAGAAGGGTCAGAGCCATCGAAGACGGTGTTCGTGTCGGCGCTGTAGATGATCGTCATATCGTTCAGCATGACAGTCGTGTTGACTGACCCGTTCACGAAATAACCATTGCCTGCAGACACCACCGGACCATCCGGGTTAGACGAGTTGGTCGTAGGATGAGTCCCGGTTGTGGTGTTGATAAAAGCTC
This sequence comes from Candidatus Omnitrophota bacterium, assembly GCA_029261095.1. Classification (GTDB taxonomy): domain Bacteria; phylum Hinthialibacterota; class Hinthialibacteria; order OLB16; family OLB16; genus JACKFH01. The sequence continues at coordinate 7,167 of JAJDBZ010000340.1, forward strand.
CAGCGGCATCGCTGATCGTACCATACGTTGTATTTCCACCTACGCCACCGTGGAATGTTAGGGTCCCTTTATTGCTGCGGTCACCAACATTATAAAAGTTGTTTCCATTCGAGAGGATGGCGCAACCTCCGATACGAATGTCGGCATTGACGTTGGTCCATGCACTCCCACTCGAAATATCGACACCGGCGTTGATATTTCCAAGCGGAATATTGCGACCCGCTGTCAAAGGTGTGACAAGATTTCCATCGCGGTCCAACCGTTGAAAAACGCAAACATCGTCGCCCTGGTTGGGATAGTAACCTGCCCCTGTGAGAGTATTACCGCCACCTAATGTATTCTCCACATAGCCCTTCCAACCTCCTGCCAACCCAAATGGGGTGTCAAGTTCGTCCGCGTGCGAAGTGAAGATATAATCGCCTGTTGTATCGTCACCCTGAATGCCTCCGAACCCCACACCCGGGTCGAAACCGGGATCTAAACCAATAACACTCAGCGTGTAAGGGACCTGCCACTCGTTTCCCTGATCGGTCAGGTAGCCGTCTTGGCTATGCTGAACGCCATTCTGCGAGACAACCTTCCGGTGGTCCACGCACCACGGACCAATTCCAAAGCCGAAATAAATGAATTCCGCGTTTCTCGTGACCGGATCGAAACCGATGGAATCCCAACCGACTTCGCGAGTTCCCCCACCGCCGCCAGCTTCAATACCAATGGCGACATCGATGTTTCCACTTAGGGGGGTCAGTCCTGCCGCCGTCGGTGAATCGAAGGCTGGTAACGCCGGCTGTCCCCAACTTGTTCCACAAACTAATAATCCAAAACAACACAATCCAACTACAATGTAACTTGATCTTTGAATCATTACGTTATCCTCCATCTGATATTAAATAACCAATTATGTTTCTGACACTCATGTCCGATCCAATGATGACAGGAAAAAATATATTCTGGCTGAGAATGAGGCACCTCCTTTTCGAAGCTTTGGTCCACGATTTACATTAATCGTATTTCTGTGCCCACTGCCGCGGTAGGGCAATTCAATATGTCGGCTTATTAACCCCGCACCATCAAATCAGTCCCAGATTCTGTTCTCCTTAAACAGCGCCCTGATGCACGCCGCTCTGCACACCTCCTATTTGATTCTAGGAGGAAGCTGATGCAGGTAAAAAAGACCATCAACAATCAACCCTAAATCGGCTTGAGGACGCGATGCATTATATTGAGCTCTATTCGCCGAGCCTAAACCCACCCCGATCCAGAACCCGTCGCCTCCGTACCAATGAATCACCCCAGCACTACGGGTTCCGTTGGTCGCTGAATAAGAGACGACCTGATTGCTCCCGTCTCTTGAAAAATGTGGGTCGGCGGAACGAAGAGAGGGTTCAGAACTTTCGTTGGGACCACTGCTGTATATAACCCAGGTGGCCATGCATGCTGGGCAGGGAAATGCACCTACTTCGATTCCACCGGATTCGTAAGTCCGTAGTTCACCATTTTGTGATGTCCCTGCAAATGGATCAAAAGGAACTGAAGTGATATAGGCGATTGGTGATGTTAACCATCGGTGACCCGCTCCATTACGACCACGGTTAAAGATATCGCCTTCGGTTTCGCTTGGATAATAATTCCAATCGAGGAAATAGGCTTCCATGGCAATGCCAAGAGTGCGGATTTCGCCCTTCGCTCGGGTGACCTTCGCTCGGATCTGGGCTTCAAGGAAATTGGGTAAGGCAATGGCGATGAGGATCAAAATGATGGCAATGACAATCAAGAGCTCGATTAAGGTAAAGCCCTTTAGTAACTTTCTTTCAGGTTTCATGAAAACGCTTTCTCCGAAAAAGACTTATGTATTCATTGTGCCCAATAGATTAAAACTTCGAGGAAGCGACTCTAACACTGCCAAAGGTGTCCTGCAACAATTATTTTGGACAAATATATCCGAAGATCTTTGTAAATCGCCCCTTCAATCTTTACCCCACACTAGGCTAGGATTGGGTTAACCGCTTAAATTTGAGAGAACACACACATGGCATCTTGATTAAGTCAATGGAACTCATAGAAGTATGAATGGCTCACTAATTCGGACGGAATCATTCCAAGCCCCTCAAAAAACTTAACATCTGACCTCAATATTAGATTCTACATTTATTCGCTGGAAATCGGATGATTGACGCTTGTGAAGAGGTGTGACTGATGCGTGGAATGTGTCTTCTTGTATGAAGAGGACAATTCGGATGACCACCTTAACGAGGTATGGCGCCGAGACATACGGGCACGAATTGGACAACCAAACTAACGGGGTCGAGCCTGGGCAGGACTATTAAACATTAGATATGGAAACCGAGATTACTGGAATGAATTAGGTGGCCTCGTACCAACATAAACGATCTTGTCGACCATGAGGCCAACCCTAAGTTCCGGTAGCTTCAATTTGTGTTTGTAGCAATAGTTGCCTCCACCCGCTTCCGTGTGGATTCCCCACCATGCTCCTTCACCACTGAAATGGTGGATGGTTCCGTAGCTCTTTGTACCGTTGGTGGGGTTGTAAGAAACAATCTCACCGTTATAGGGATTGACGTTTACGACAGTCGCACGAATGGCTCCATTTTGGTTGGGGCCACGGCTCCAAGTCAAATAGATTGGGCCTGCATTCGCCAAAGCTGCGGGATATTCGTCAGTCGTACATCCCCCACCATAGTATTTTCGTTGCTCGCCCGGGCTATAGCCGCCACTGGCATGGTTGGGAAACGGATCTTCAGGAATCTCGGAAATATACGGGATCGGAGTTGTTATTCGTTTTAGGCCATCTTCTTCTATGGCGGTGTGTCTCGCCCAGGTTGATTCTGATTCGCCGGGGTAATAGCCAAAATCGAGATAATAAGTGTCAAGTGCCTGACCGATGCTTCGCTGGTCGCCTCTAGCTTTCGTCACCCTGGCCCGGATCTGGGCTTCTAGAAAATTCGGAAGAGCGATGGCAATTAAGATCAGGATGATGGCGATCACAATGAGGAGCTCGATCAAGGTAAAACCCCTACAGTTGGGCCTCGTTTTCGCCCAACGCCCCTTCCCTTTAATGAGCAAATAACGACCGGACTCTTTTGAGCAACAATACTGAGGCGATTTGGTTTGGATCTTCATCGAAGTCATTTGAACCTCCTGCCACATCATGGCCCGCGGTCAAGGACTCCCCTGAGCCGACGGTCACCAGTCTTGGGAAACTGTATCACAAGTAT
>JAJDBZ010000035.1 GCA_029261095.1 Candidatus Omnitrophota bacterium
ACCGATCCACCACCACGCCAGCCATTGAGAATTGTCTATGGGGGAAGGGAAGGGCTTGCTCGAGAGTCCCAACTTGCAATGAATTCACACACCATCCCTGTCCTCCAAGTCGTTACCGCGAATGAGTCTATCCACAACCCCGAGGGTGTGGTGACCCTTCGACTCGACAGTCCCGACCTATCACGTAAGGACGCGGTCGAACAACTCCTTGCATATCTTCAAGAGATTGAAATCGACAGTTTACTTGTGGAGGGGGGAGCTCATACTCTTACGCTATTTATCGAGGCTGGAGTTGTGGACGAAGTCTATGCGTTTGTCTCTCCGAAGATCCTGAACGAATCGACCGCTTACTCCCCTTTCATGGGGCGTGGTGTGAAATCCTCGATGGACGAAAGTCTCAAGTTGTCCGAAGTAGAGCAGAAGCAGTTCGGCGAGGACACGATGATTCATGGGTACTTCAATCTTCTTTGACTCATTCGAACCGTTCCGGTGGAAACTTCGATTTTAGGATGTCAATTACAATGAGAAGTAATAAATCGTTTGCATTTTTCTTCATCGCATACATTCCTCTGGCGGGTCTGCTGGTCCTCTCAATGCCGGTGTGGAGTGCTGAAACTCCTATCCCCGGGTCCGTTTCCGATTGGTTCGGTTACTCCAAATACGATTTCCCTTTTGATGACCGAGATTGCGCAGTGGTTGTGCCTGAGCAACCCGCGCCTGGGAAACCTTGGATCTGGCGCGCGAGATTCTGGGGGCACGAACCCCAAACCGACCTGGCTCTCCTGGAAAATGGATATCATGTGGTCTACATGGATGTGGCCAATCTCTTCGGTAATCCGGAAGCCGTCGCACATTGGAATGTCTTCTATGATTTCCTGACTCAGAAACATGGGTTTGCTTCTCGTCCCGCACTTGAAGGATTCAGTCGTGGAGGTTTAATCGTCTTCAACTGGGCTGCCGCTAACCCCGAAAAAGTGGCTTGTATCTATGCCGACGCTCCTGTTTGTGACATCAAGAGCTGGCCTGGAGGTTTCGGTGAGGGGTCGGGCAACTCCGACATGTGGCCGCTCTGTCTCGAAGCGTATGGTCTCGACGAAGACACGGTCAAAGAATTCACGGGAAATCCCATCGACAACCTGGAGCCTTTGGCGAAGGCGGGAATTCCTCTTCTACATGTCTGTGGGGATGCCGACCGTGGAGTCCCCCTTTCAGAAAACACTCAGATCCTTGCCGACCGGTATCGTGAACTAGGAGGTGCCATTCAACTCATCATCAAACCCGGCGTTGGACATCATCCGCACAGCCTGGAAGATCCCGCTCCCATCGTTCGTTTTATCCTCCGAAACACCTGCGGCCAGGATCCTTTCTCCGATCTTCGCTCTCCACTCAACAATTCATTGATTCGATTCGAAAAACAAAAAAAGGGAAGGGTGGCCTTCATCGGAGGATCTATCACCGAAATGGAGGGTTGGCGAGACATGGCTTGCGATTCGCTTCGCGAGAGATTTCCCGACACCGATTTCGATTTCATCAATGCGGGGATTGCATCCACGGATTCGACGCTTGGCCCCTTCCGGTTGGAAACTGATGTCTTTCGCAACGGACCGGTCGATCTTCTCTTCATTGAGTACGCAGTCAACGACCAGTACAACTATCGGACGGAGTCTGAGCGAATACGCGGAATGGAGGGAGTCATCCGGCGGGCAAGGAATCTGAATCCTGAGATCGATTTGATCGTTCAGTACATGGTCGATCCGCCCAAGATGGAGATGATCAACCGTGGCGAAGTTCCACCTGTCATCGCCTCTCATGAGAGAGTAACCCAACACTACCGTGTCCCTGTCATCGACCAGGCCGGCTCGGTGACCGAGAGAATCAGGGATGGTGAGTTCACGTGGGATGATTTTCGCGATCTCCACCCCGGTCCCTTTGGGCACCGAGTTTACACAAGGGCCATCGATCGCCTCTTGGACACCGCATGGGGTTCATCCCATAGTCCAAAGACTGACATGACCTCCCACGTTCCATTACCCGACCCCATCGATCCCCTGAATCATGAACGAGGGCGGTATGTCGGTCCCACCGAAGCCGTACTCGGTGAAGGATGGGAACTTGTTCAGGCATTCAATCCATCCGATGAAGCCGGGACTCGAAAGCAATTCACAGGCGTCCCCATGCTGGTGGCCGAAAAGGCAGATGCCACCCTGAAACTGGATTTCTCGGGGACAGCGATCGGAATGCTGATGGTCATCGGACCCGATGTCGGAATCTTGGAATACACTATTGATGGAAAAGAACCGGAACGAATCGATCCATTCACCGAGTGGAGTTACCGTCTTCATATCCCTTGGGCCTTGATGTTGAAGGCTGATCTTGAGCCAGGGGAACATCAATTGGAGATAAGAACGACTGAAGCGAAAAATGAGGAAAGCATCGGAAACGCACTGCGTATCGTTAAGTTCCTGGTGAATTGATCCTCTTGATCTCGAAACTTTTAAATCTTAGCGTGGGAAATCTTTGCTGTTCCAGCAATCTCATTTCTGCTCTAGACTTTCCCATCCATCTTAACGGAGGGCGGGATGTCTGTTCATAACCGCAACGATTCGTTCATCTACCTTCTGGTAGCCTTAGTCTCTTTCCTATCCCTTTCAGAACCCTCCCATTCAAATGACCGTCCGAATATTCTTTTTGCCATCGCCGACGATTGGTCTTGGCCTCACGCTAGCGCTTATGGGGATCAAGTGGTTTCGACCCCGAGTTTCGACCGGGTCTCCGAGAATGGCATCCTTTTTCACAACGTTTTCTGTGCGGCTCCCCAATGCGCTCCGAATCGTGCATCGATCCTGACCGGCAGGAACATCTGGGAGAACGAAGAGGCGGGCACCCACGGTAGTTTCTTTCCATCCAAGTTCAAGGCTTATCCCGAAATCCTGGAGAAGGTCGGATACAAGATAGGATCTACCGGAAAACCATGGGGCCCTGGGGATTGGTCGGGCGCTGGCCGTCCTCAAAATCCTGCCGGTCCAGAAGTTGAACCCTACCGTTTGGATGATCTGCCTAAGGGGATCAACCCCACCGACTATGCCAACAATTTTGGAACCTTCCTGGAGGATTGTCCGGAGGATCAACCCTTCTGCTTCTGGTACGGTTGCCATGAACCTCACCGAGTTTTCGAAGATGGAATTGGATTGAAGAATGGAATCGATCCGGATCGTATCGAGGTCCCCGCCTTCCTCCCAGACAACCCGATCGTGAGAAGTGACATCGCCGACTACTACTACGAGGTACAGTGGTTCGATAAACATCTGGGGGAAATGCTTGATCTCCTGGAATCGCAGGGACGATTGGATAACACCCTCGTCGTTGTCACCAGTGACAATGGAATGGCGTTTCCTCGAGCGAAAGCCAATCTGTACGAGTACGGTCTCCACATGCCGATGGCGGTCATGTGGCCGGACCACGTTAAAGGGGGCCGAGAGATCGAGGATCTGATCGGCTTCATTGATCTAGCACCCACCTTTGTTGATGCAGCAGGGGTCGATTCCGAACCAGCCATGACCGGTAAGAGTTTCATGTCGATTCTAAAAAACGATTCGGAGGGGGCGGTTGATCCTACCCGCCAATTCATTTTGAGTGGACGTGAGCGTCACACCCATGCCCGCCCGGACAATCGTGGGTATCCCGCGCGGTCAATCCGAACGGACCAGTATCTTCTTATCTGGAATCTGAATCCTGACTTGTGGCCAGCCGGAAATGATTCCACAGAGGGCGATGGGTTCTTTGACATCGATGGTTGTCCCTCAAAAACCCTACTCATTGAGAACCGCACTGACAGCACTTTGGGAAAATACTTTGATTGGGCTGTTGCGAAACGCCCGGAATTCGAACTTTTCGACATCAAAAAGGACCCCGCTTGCGTCACCAATTTGGCAGGCAACCCAGATTTTCAATCGATTCGGGATGCACTTCATGGTAAGCTAGAGGCCCTGTTGATCTCACAGAAAGACCCGCGATTGACCGGGAAGTGGGACCTGTTCGACAGTTATCCGCGCTTTGCGCATATGCGTCCGTTTCTAGGTGGATTCGCCGAACAGGGTAAATACAACCCTGCTTTTCAAACGCAAGACTGATTGTTTCGATCGGTTTTATTGATAGGAGGATTCATTATGGAGGTTACCAGAAGGAAGTTTGTAGGAGGTTCGGCTGCAGCAGTCATCGCGGCGGGCGCCCTCCCTTCGGGAAAAGTGTTTGGTGCTAATGACAAGGTCAGTGTATGTTGTATCGGGATTAATGGTCAGGGCGCAAGCCATATTCGGGACATCACCCAACAGGAGGGTGGAGAAGTTGTCGCCCTTTGTGATGCCGACAAAGATGTCCTAGACAAGAGGAGATCCCAGCTCAAAGAAGCTACTGGCAAAGACCCGAAAGTTTACACGGACATGAGACAGGTCATGGAAGACGATTCCATTGATGCGATCTCAATCGCCACCCCGAATCATTGGCATTCCTTGGCAGCTATCTGGGGATGTCAGGCGGGTAAGGATGTTTATGTCGAAAAGCCCCTCTCTCACAATATTTTCGAGGGGAGACAATTGGTCAACGCGGCAGAAAAGTACAAACGCATTGTCCAGCATGGTACCCAGAGTCGCTCCAACCCGACTCTCATGCGGGACATAGGACTCCTTCATGAAGGTTTTCTTGGCGATATCTACATGGCCAAAGGATTTACCTACAAGACTGGGAACCGCCGTTCTATCGGACATGCGGATTTTAAGAAGCCACCCGAAAACCTGAATTGGGATCTTTGGCAAGGGCCAGCGGTCCGGTCGAAATACTGCGACAACTTCGTTCATTACAATTGGCACTGGTTCTGGAATTATGGAAACGGTGAATTCGGAAACCAATTAGTCCATGAAATGGATATTGGTGTCTGGGGCCTGAACGCTGGAGTCCCCACTTCGTCGGCGAGCACTGGATCTCGGTATGTTTGGGATGATCAAGGCGAAACTCCAAATACTCAAGTGACCACATTCGATTATGCAAATGGCAAAACCCTATTGATGGAAGTTCGTAACCTCGGTTCTTATAAGGAAGCCGGATTGGAGACTACTGGGAATACCTTCTTCGGTGAAAAGGGGTACTATGTGCGGGGTCATGGGTTCTTCGACTATGACGGAAAACCGATTAAGGTGGATAAGGAACTCCCCCATTCACCCCATAAATTTTACAACTTCTTCAAAGCGATCAAGAGTCGCAAGAGTGAGGACAATCCCTGCGATGCCATGGAGGGGCACATCTCCTCAATGCATTGCCACATCGGCAATATTGCCTACCGGTTGGGTCGAACTGTCCGATTCGATCCGGAGATCGAGCGGTTCATCGATGACCCGGAAGCGAACGCAAGTGTATCCAGAGAGTATCAGGAGGGCTTCGAGGTTACCGAAGTCACTGTCTAGAAACTGGCCAACGCCTCCACCAAACGATTCAAAAGAGAAACCGCCTTGGGAAGATCTCCCAAGGCGGTTTCTTCATTCAGGTTTCGAACTGGGCTAGCGGCCTTCTCGACGGTTTGCCGACGAGAACTTCGTCTTGCGTTTTAATTTCCTTTGGGCGATGGCTGACTTCTTCCGAGCGCGGACACTTGGTTTTTCGTAGTATTCGTGTCTGCGCATTTCACGGTTCAATCCGGAAAGATTGCACCTTTTCTTGAATCGTCTTAAAACTTGGTCGATAGTTTCATCGGCTCCGACCACGACTTCGATGCCGGTCATGTTCTCTCCTGTCTATTTCTTCGATTTCCTGAAAACGCTCCAGGAGATTTGAATCCTTTATGAATCGCTGGATGAGCCGGACAGTGATTTCCTGCATGATTTGTCCGCGCAGACCCAGCCTTCCTCGGTCAACTTCCAACCGGAGGTCTGAAGTACCCTGTCTCGATTAGCCAGAATGAACGAGCGACTGTTCTTTCCGCAAACCGAGCATTCAACGTGCTTGGGAACAAGAGACTCTTTCTTGCTTTTAGTCAACGCGTCGGGGCACTTCGATCTATGAGATTTCGAACGATCTGTCGACGCATTAGTTTCTCGTAATCTTGGCTTGAGCGATAAGCCCTTCAAACCATTTCTCAAGACTCTGTTCGCCAACTGCTTGCTCTACACGTTCTTTAGCATCTTCGAATGTGGGTGTTTCACCCGTATCGTGTTTAGTGACCGTAATCACGTGATACCCGAATTGAGTTTCCACTACCTCGCTGACTTCGCCCGGCTTCAATTCGAACGCCGCATTCTCGAAGGGAGGCACCATCTGTCCTCTTCCGAACTCTCCGAGACTTCCACCCTGTGCGCTGCTAGGGCAACTGGAATGTTCCTTGGCCAGCTCCCCGAAATCCGCGCCCTCGACCAATTGTTTACGAATTTCTTCCGCTTGATTCTTCTTGGTTTCTTTTTCAGTTTCCTGGTCACTCGGTTCAAACCCTAAAAGAATATGACTGGCGGCTACAGATTCGTCGGATTTATAATCATCCAAATGCTCGTCAAAGTATGCCTTGAGGGTATCATCAGAAGGTTCCGGAAGGGTTCCCAAATAGTGATCCACGGCTGTGGAAACGACCATCTGTCTTTCAATTTGATCTCTTAGCGCTTCTTTCGTGATTCCCTGTTGTGCTAATGCTTGCTCGAAAACTTCTTCGCTGGGGAACTGAGTCAAAACCTGACTCAGTTCCTGATCGAGAGAGGCATCGGAGACTGTCACACCGTTCGAATCGGCATAGGATTTTAATTCGATTTTCAAGACGATTTGATTGAACGCCTGGGGTTCTAGTTGGGGCCGCATCTGCTCGACCGCTTCGGGGGGTAGAGGTTGTGCGCTCATCCGACTGAGCATGAGGCTCATTTCCTGGTTCAGGTCGCCTAGAGTCACATCTTCATCGTTGACAGTTGCAATTACAGTTCCAGGTTCCATAGGTTTCTCTCCTGTTTGGGTTGAAGTCGCTCCTTCTGGTTTTCCGTCGACTGGGGTGTCCACAGCCAGACAATCGCTGCTCAATACAAACACACACAAAACCAACAGGTACCCATGAAATGAATTCAAATTCATGATTCTGTTAACCATAGAATTGATGGTGTTCATGTCTCAAAAATCCTCCGTGTGGACGGTCTAAAGCACCGATCCTTTTTGACTCGAGTGCAAGTGGGGTCGGCAAAAAAAGGGTTGTTTTGAGGAGTAATTCAGGATAAATCCACAAAGTTCTTTTTACTGAGTCACGTGCGACTTGCAAAGCAGGCTAGCGGGATTGCCTATGCGAAGCAAGGGAGGGGGTTTCAAAGGCCCAATATTGGTGGAGCTGAGGGGGATCGAACCCCTGACCTTCGCATTGCGAACGCGACGCTCTCCCAGCTGAGCTACAGCCCCACCGCTGGATTGAAATGTAAGGGAATCCCCTTCTCTATGCAAGCTTTCCACCCTTTGGCAGCCTCGATTCCGCTTGAGAAACCCTCAAAAAAATCGTAAGCGGTGTAAAATCCACGCACCCCCTACCGCGGAGAAAAACAACAATCCACAGACGATGGCGAATGCCAAATCGTTCTCGGTTCCTGGTATTCCCCCAACATTGATACCTAGCAATCCAGTCAGTAGTCCTAGGGGAAGGAATATTCCGGCGACAAGTGAAAGGAGATACATTCTACTATTCATCTGTTCGGAGAGTAGGCCTGCCAGCTCTTCCTGGGTCACTGCCGCTCGCTCACGGATCGCGTCAAGGTCCTCGATATACCGGGTCAGTCTCTCGCTCGCTTCGCGAATTCTTCCACGGTGAATGTCGCTGATCCATTCGATTCTTTCGGATTGAATTCGTGATAACACCTCCCTTTGAGGCGCGAGATATCTCCGAACCGAAATCGCCATCCGACGAAGGTGACCGAGTTTGCCTCTGAGTTCGCTGGTCTGTGACTCGACCACTCTCTCCTCGAGAGCATCCACTTGGTCGTTCAAGTCATCTAGAACTGGACCCATCTTCTCGATGAGACAAGTGATTAACTCACCTAAGAATTCTCCAATGTTATGGGGTCCCGTTCCATTCAACAAAGATTTTGAAATCGCTTGTGCGGCCATGATTCGTGGACCTCTTAGCGTAATAATTTGATTTGAATCGATCCACAACCGAATCGAGATCATGTCTTCAGGGTCGGCGCCTGGGTTCAAATTCACACCCCTCAGAATTGCGAAAAGCCCGCCCTCTTGTACCAGGCACCTGGGCCGACTTTCTTCCTCTAGAATCGCCTCGCAAATGAGAGGTGGCAGGCCTGAGTCTTCCCAGATCCATTCTCGGGTCTCCTCATGTCTTCGGTCCCAATGAGACCAGAGGACCCCATCCGAGGAATCGAGAGAATCAACCTTGATAGCGCCTCCCTTTCCATCCAACCGATGTGCCCAAAGTAACCCTTGCGATTGTTCCATTACTGCATCTCCCAGAATCAGATGTATTCGAAAATCATAACCAAACAACCAACCGAGTGAGAGAGCATGGGGTAAGACTCTATTGGCCGATGATCGGGATGGAATTAAAACGGATCATATTCAAGGTCACCACAGGGCAGGTTCTACTAGATCCCTCTTGAAAAGTGAACCTAAATGCAGTATTAGTTCTTCCGAGCTGGAAGCATCCTGTCTTAATCTGAGAATACCTGAAAATTGGGGGAGCCTCCGTGTCCGAAGCTGTCATTGAAAAACAGGAAAGCCTATTCGATGTCTCTCAAAATGGGGCATCACAAGAACCTTTATCGAAAGCCAATGGCAAATTGAAAAGAACCACTCCAAAGAATGCACAAAAACTCGCGGCGGGTCACCGCGAAATATCGGTTTCCGAATTCTTCACCAAGAACCGTCACCTGTTGGGTTTCGATAATCCGAGGAAAGCGCTCTTAACCACAGTGAAAGAAGCGGTCGACAACTCTCTGGATGCTTGCGAGGAAGGAAGTATTCCTCCGAAAATATCTGTCCGGATCGAAGTCATTAGCGAGACACGCTTGAAGGTCACAATTGCTGATAACGGTCCAGGGATTGTGAAATCCCAGATCCCAAAAATTTTCGCGAAACTCCTTTATGGTTCAAAGTTTCATTCGCTGAAACAGAGTCGCGGGCAGCAGGGAATCGGTATCAGTGCCGCTGGGATGTATGGACAACTCACTACGGGTAAACCGACCATCATCACTTCGAAGCCTTCCTCTAGAAAACCCGCTCACTACTATGAATTGAACATCGACACGAAACGGAATAACCCGGAAATTGTCAAGGAAGAAGATGTCGATTGGGACTTTGCCAAGACTGGGACTGAGGTCACGATTGAACTCGAGGCGAGGTACCAAAAAGGAAAACAATCCGTCGATCGTTATATGGAGGCAACTGCGCTCGCCAATCCTCACGCCGAGTTCATTTACACCCCTCCCGATGGTGAAGAGATTCATTATGAGCGCGAAACCAAGGAACTCCCTCCAGAAGCGGTGGAGATCAAACCGCACCCCTACGGGGTCGAACTCGGCATGCTGTTGAAGATGATTAAAGAGACCAAGGAACGCAATCTGGGTCTCTTTCTCAGGCGGGAGTTTTCCCGGGTCAGCGAGAAAGTTGCCGAGGAAATATCGAAAGCCGCAGGGTTCGAGCCGAAATCACGCCCATCTCGAGTGGCGAATGGTGGAGTTGAGGCGCTTTATAAAGCGATCAATGAAACCAAAATTATGGCTCCTCCCACCACATGCATCTCCCCTATCGGTGAAGAGTTGATCCTGAAAAGTCTTACCCAGAAAATCAAAGCGGATTTCACGGTGTCGGTGAGTCGTCCTCCGAGTGTTTACCGCGGAAACCCATTTCTTGTGGAAGCCGGAATCGCTTGGGGAGGGGAACTGCCGCAGGACGATCTTGTTTCGCTCTATCGTTTCGCCAACCGGGTCCCGCTCCTCTACCAACAATCGGGTTGTTCCATTACGGGGGCGGTGGTGGGAACCGACTGGAGAAACTATGGGCTCTCGCAATCGAGAGGAGCTCTCCCGGCGGGGCCTGCGGTGGTATTTGTTCATATCGCTTCCGTTTGGGTCCCGTTTACCTCCGAATCAAAAGAAGCCATTGCCGACTATGACGAGATTTCAAAAGAGGTCCGTTTGGCTCTCCAAGAATGTGGTCGGAAATTATCCCGTCATATCAAACGCCGTAAGCGTCAGGCCGATGAGAGGCGCAAACGGGGATATATCGAAAAATACCTTCCGCATATCGGAATCGCGCTACAAGAGATCCTCGATATCTCGGAAAAAGAAAAAGAGAAAGTTATTGGAAACCTCGCCCATGTCCTTGAAGAAAGCCGTGGAGGAGCCGCCGCAGTGGGCGCGGATGAGGTGCTTCCATTGGAAGATGATGAGTTGGCCAAAGAAGATGAATCGTAGGATGGATTTGAGCTACAATCACCCGTCAAGGGACGACCCAAAACATTATCTGGTCGGTAAGGGATTCTAAACCCAGGACATTGAGATCTAGGAGGGACTGGAAACCACTATGGTCACCAAGAAAAAAGAACCGCTTGTTAAGAAAATCGAAACCTTGGCAAAAGATGTTCGGAAGACTGCCAATGAAAAAGAGGCGCCCCAGATGGATTTTCCCATTCGGGCTCTGAATAATGTTTCATACGATTCCAGAAAAGGATATTTTCAAATCGGCGACCGGGTCAAAAGCCGAACGCTGACATTCAACACAGTCAAGACTTTTGCTCAGACCCTTCGCATGGTGAGCGAAAGCAAGAAGTTGATCGAGAGCGACGATATCGCCAGCAAGCGTGAAGTCTATTATGTCTCGAAGGGTTGGGGCGAAGCCAAGTTCGATGAGCAACCCGAGAGTGACACGGTCATGGACGACATTGAAGCCCATTTCGGGGTGAACCGTGAGCAACTCCGTTTCATGCCGGAAGAAAAGGGCGGGGATGTCATGGGAAAACTGGTGATCATCGACCAGGACCCTGGCACCGGCCGTGATATCGAGATCGATTGCATGAGATTCGGATCGGGCGCTTACAGTATCCCCACTCTGGTCGAACACCTCAAGTTCAAAACCAGTGCAAAATTCATCCTGGTGATCGAGACCGCGGGCGCCTTTCAGCGTTTGGTCAAACACAATTTTGCCGACACCTTCAACTGCATCCTGGTTTCAATGGGTGGCGTTCCCACCCGGGCCTGCCGACGTTTCATCCGAAAACTTTCGGACGATAAAAAACTTCCGGTTTACGCCTTCACCGATGGCGATCCCTACGGTTACATGAACATTTATCGGACGCTCAAGGTCGGTTCCGGCAACGCCGCGCACATCAATGAATTTTTCTGTGTTCCCAAGGCGAAATACCTGGGAGTCACCCCGTCAGATATTGTGCGCTACAACCTCGACACTCACAAACTGAAAGATGTCGACATCAAACGCGCGAAGGATGCCCTCAAAAACGACCCCTTCGTCCTCAAACACAAACCCTGGCAAAAGGCCCTCAAGGACATGATCAAAATGGGAGTTCGTGTCGAGCAACAAGCCTTCGCGAAGCACGGGTACAATTTTGTTCTGGAGACCTATCTGCCGGAGAAGCTGGAGAACCCGGGGGCGTTTTTGCCTTGAGGATTAGCCTTCTTCCTTGGATATTTCTGATTGCTGTTTGTGTCATCGTTCCGAGTTTCGCCCAAACCGGGGACCCTCCCCAACCGAGTTCCGAAGATCTCAATAACACCGGAAAAGAAGTCGAAGTCAGCGCGGTCGCGGACAAAGAAATCACCTCGAGAATTCAGGGCATCCTCGAAACCACTTCACGGTATGAAGCCCTCAGCGTCCGGGTCGAGAATGGAGTGGTTTTTTTGGAAGGTCAAACCACCACGGACGAATTTCGGATTTGGGCCAGAGACCTCGCATTGAGGATCGAGGACACCGTCGCGGTCGTCAACAACATTTCGGTCGTCTCCGATATGGATTCCATTTGGAATTTCGAACCCGCGATGGATCAGGTTCGCGATCTCTGGCGAATGGCTATCCGACAACTGCCGCTCATTCTTTTCGGCATCCTGATTCTGTTCATCACCGTCATCGTCGCCTCCCTTTCGAATCGCATAGCGAGCGCCGCCTTAGAGAACCGTGTCGAAAGCAAGATGATGAGAACGGTCATGACAAAGATTATTGTCGTGATCATTTGGATTTTGGGCATCTATGTCATATTGAGGGTCATCGGAATGACCCGACTCGCGATGACTGCTCTCGGTGGCACAGGAGTCCTTGGCCTGATCATCGGTTTCGGGTTTCGGGATATCGCCGAGAACTTTCTCAGCAGCCTATTGATCAGCATCCAAAAGCCATTCAGCATCGGCGACACGATCGAGGTGGCGGGCTATACGGGCATCGTTCAGAAGGTGACGACGCGCGGGACGGTCCTGATGGCTTTCGATGGGAATTACATCCAGCTCTCGAACTCCACCATCTACAAAAGCACCATTCGAAACTTCACCGCCAACCCCAAGACCAGGGTCGATTTTAGCGTTGGAATTGGATACGACGCCGATATCACGGAGGTTCAAGACCTCCTCTTGGGAGTGGTCCAGCGGCATCCAGCGGTTTTCGACGATCCCGAACCGAAGGTTTTCGTTGAGAATTTGGGGGCGAGCACCATCGGATTGCACGTTTACTTTTGGATCGACATCATCAAGTTCAGTCAACTGAAGGTGAGATCCTCGGTCATCCGTCAGTCGGTGGACGAGTTATTGAAAGCGGGAATCCCCATGCCGGACGACAGCCGCGAGGTGATCTTCCCCGATGGAGTCCCGGTCAAGATGATCGACAAAGAAGCCGCCCCCAAAGATCCCCCACAAGCCGCACCGATCAAACAAGAAGACTCCACCCCACCCAAACCCGAGGCCTCGACCGCGGAGACTGAAGAAGACCTGAAATCGGAAACCAGCGAGCTTCAGGAGCAAGCA
>JAJDBZ010000341.1 GCA_029261095.1 Candidatus Omnitrophota bacterium
GCCACACAGGGCGGGCACCAAGTGGCCCAGAAGTTGATAACCACCACTTTCCCCTCCCAATCCGAGAGAGACCGAGTCTCCCCCGCGAGAGTGCGCAAATCCCGGATCGTCATCTCTTCCCCTTCGGAGACCTGGATATCCGGAGCGGACAAAAACAATCCACCGGAAAAAAGACGGACGAGGATGTACACGAAGAACAGAGTCAAAAGGATTCGGGGAACGAGATTCGACGATTGCTTTGCGCTCATAACTTTATCTTACAGGATGGACCATGATTTCGCGAAGAGTCCCCGTCGTTCATAACTTTCAACCATGAGACAACCGGCCACTCGATAACTGAAAGTGTCGCGGTACTTCGGACTTCCGAACCGACTCAATTCACCCACCCCGTCGATACACTCTCTCTTCGCGATACGCCAGGTTCCCCATGTGCGCGGTCCCGGCCGACCAGACTCCCACCTCGGCGGGGCAATGTGGTTTCTCGCGGGACCGAACACAGTCAATCCAATTTTGGAGGTGAGCACGATCCTGCTCGGGGCGTGTGTCTTCGTAACCTCTGGGATGGTCATCGATGGTCTTGATCTCAGGGGCTTTGTCTCTGTCGAGCGGGTGAAACTCGTATCGACCTCGGTCCACATAGAGGGTCCCGTGACGGCCCTGGAACTCGATCCCCGCGCCATGGAGGCCATTGGCGAAAGTGCCATGGAACACCACGCTTAAAGGCCGGTCCTTATAGGTGAACGCGGCGTTGAGGGTGTCGGGAACATCCCAACCCTGGTTGTTGAAGTAGGAGCCGCCGGAGGCGACCGCAGTTTCAGCCATCTCCAAGTCGAGATACCAGTGGACCACATCGAGAAGATGGACCATCAGGTCGGTCAGAATTCCGCCACCGAAATCCCAATAGAACCGCCACTGACGGAACTGCTGAACATCGAAGGGTCGAGGCTTCGCGTCCCCGAGCCAGGTCTTCCAATCCACCTGTTCCGGGTCGACTCGAAGATCGAGGGGAGGGCCGGCCAATTGATCGTAACGGCTCCGGTCCCACCAGAGGCGCACTTGATAGATGTCCCCGATGACGCCGGATTCAATATAACGTTCACGAGCCTCGCGGAGGTGGGTCATACTTCGCTGCTGTTGTCCGACCTGAACGATCCGCTTGTTCTCATTCTGTGCGGCAATCACCGCCTCCCCCTCGGCCAGGTTGTGAGTCAGCGGTTTTTCGACATAGACATCCTTACCCGCCTCGCAGGCTGCGAGGGTCAGGGGGACATGCCAATGATCGGGGGTGGCGATCAGGACCGCGTCAACGTCCTTGTTGTCGAACACCTCCTGATAATGCTTAGTGGTGGTTGCATTCGGGTCGGCGAGTTTCTTCCCCTCCCCGAGGGCCCAATCCCAGAGATCGCAAACTTGGACAATCCTCAATCCCGGGACATGAGGGACCTGCTCCATCAGTTGACGGCACCTGCTGCCTGTTCCGATACAGGCGATGCGGACGGTTTCATTGGCGCTCATGGCTATCCGAGGTGTGATAGCCTGAGTTGAAGCCAAAGCGGCGGTGGCGCCCAAAGATCGAACAAACTGTCGGCGTGTCGCGGTCATGGTTGTGCCCCTTCTTCTGTGGGAGTCACAATATCATATAGATGACCGCGAATAGAGAGCGGATTCCTTAACACATTGAAATCAATTGATTTACGGTTTTTCTCCCCCTCATTTCAACCGTTATTCACATGAAAACGCCATGAGGGGTTCATTTTTATTGACACGGATTTTGGATTGCGTTTCAGCCATCCCGTCGAAACTCCTGATCCATCCCAACTTTCCCGATTTCGATTTTGGCATCCCTGAATCGCCCCTTTTGGACAGGTGATCCGGATAATCGTCGCAGCAACGCCAATTGACCGATGTGCGTCAAAGCGTCTGCCAATGGCCCTTGAAGGAGGGTTTCGAATGTGACCCCATTGGGGACAGATTCCGCTTCCAGTCTTTGGTCAATGGTTGAAAGAAGAGCATGGAATCTAGAAATGGATTCATCCCAATCCAAAGATTGGACACCATCATCTTGTGGTTCGCCAAAAAAACTGGAAACGTAGTCTAGCAAGATGTTGATGTGGCGTACGAGGTCGAGCGGGGGTATGGCCTCGTTGCCGGGGTCGTAATCAGGGAATGCTTTTGGGGCATCCCGAACCGCATATTGGAAGCGGTAGGCCATTGTGGCGAGGAGATGACGCACTAGATTGATGTGGTTGCTCATTTTTCGACAATGTCTCCGCTAAAATAGCATGGATCATTTCTCTAGATCTTGGGAAATCCCGATACTCTTCTCAACTGGCTCTCCAAACAATTCTGGATGCAGATACTTCCCTTTCTCCTCATCCGATTTCTCGTGCTCCACTTCAACCTGATTGGCTTTGGCGTAAGCATCCTGTCGGATACCCGTCACTTGCCAAGAGACCTCTTGATTGGGGTTCCCACCTGCAATCTTAAATTGATTGGCCTTGATTTTTTCCGCCACATAGACAGGAGCAAAAACTCCAATACAAGTGAGTTGGTATCTGAAATCGGTGTTAAAGGCTTCGAAATAATCTGGAAGTTGAACATCGGCTTCACCCTGATCATCCAGCACTCTTCATTTTGAGGATTGAGAGTCTCATTCATTCTCAAATCCTTGAACCAATCCCACACTCTTCTCCGCTGGCTTCCCAAACAATTCAGGATGCAAATACTTGCCCTTTTCTTCTTTTGATTTCTCTTGTTCAACTTTTATGGGATTCGCTTTTGCATAAGCGTCACTTCTAACGCCTGTCACCATCCAGGACACTTCTTGATTCGGTTCTCCTCCCGCAATCTTGAATTGATTGTCTTTGATCTTCTCCACCACATAGACGGGAGCGAAACCTCCAATGCAAGTGAGCTGGTAGCGGAAGTCGGAGTTGAAGGCTTCGAAGTAATTGGGAAGTTGTATCGTCGCCTCCCCCTTTGCGTCCAGCATCACCACCCCGTCATAGACATTTTTCATCTCAGGACTTTCAACGGATGAATGAACCAAGAACTTATTTGGTGGATCGAGGGGGTGGTCGATAATTGACCGATCCGCAGATTTTTGAACAGCCCCAAATAGAAGTAGATCTCCATTTGCGAAGAATGCTGCCGCCAATCCGTTAGGTCCGCTGATTGCGAATATGTTCCCCGCCTCTCCATCGAAATCAAAGCGGACCTGGATACCGCCGTTCGCCCTTATAACTATATCACTTGATGATTCTTCCGTAGCGGCCAGGATCGCGTTTAGACCCCCAAGGACCAGGTCTGGTGCGGAGTTCGAACCAGAAAGAAAAGCCCCTGTTCCATTCGATTCTACCTTCAGTCCGTATCCTTCTGGGTTCGTGTTCCGCAAAACGAGTGGGGCTGATGGCGATCGCGGAATGGGTTGCGGTATGACAGTTTTTGATTTCGTACCCAATGGTGGGATTGAGATGGGCTCTGAGAAATTGCCTTGAATCCTGATTGGAGTCCCCTGCCCCTCCCATGTTTGCCCTAAGTGATCATGGTCGTTTGCGGCATTGGCTGGTCCCTTCCACTGCTCCGCCACCGCGATGGCTTCTTCAGGTCCAATGATTTTATCGCCATTCACATCGACGACTTGGGCTTCAGTTTGGACTGCGAGAATCAAGAAGAGAAGAAAGGTGGATTTCTGCATGGCGGTTCCTCCAGATGGGCGGTGTGGATGGAGATGGTAGCACGGTGAAAGGAGGAGGGGATGAATGTTTTTGAGGTGTGGATGAGAACAGATTGGAGCACACTTGAACAATATTCTTTGGCTCGTATCCGAAATTTAGTGCTAGACTCATGATCCATCAGGCAGGGACCAAATGACGATTAAGATACGACAACTTGATCAATCAAAAGTGGTACACGCTGCCTTCGGCGCGTATCTGCTCTCCTATGCATTGCCTGCCGTTGTCATCGCTAATGATGTTATATGGGGGTGTTTTGCAGCCTTCTTGTCCTTCAAGGGCATGGTCGAAAGAGGTTTGGAAAGTGGACAAATGCCTGCCTGCTTCCTTGGCGCTTTCGCAAACGTCCTGATGGTGTCGGGATACGTCGCGTTTAATCTGCGACGGTACTCCAAGAAGGGCAGACCTTCCTATCTGTTAGCACCTCGGCTCACGTTGGGGGCGACGGTCTGCGCGCTCGGTGCCATTATATTCCTTGCAACTGGTAACGAGTCGTTTGCTCCCTTACCAGGTTTTTTTGTATGGATCGGCTCGATGGTCATCATGTACCTTTGGATGCCGGAGAAGCGCATCTTCACCTGCGATGGCGAATCAGTCCCCTGATTATCTCCAGCACACCGCATTTTGCAGATTGAGAGTCTCACTCATCCTTCATCCCATTGACCAGACCCACGCCCTGGCTTCGTGGCTCCCCGTACATTTCTGGATGCAGATACTTGCCCCTTTCCACCTCCGATTTCTCTTGTTCGACCTCGAACCTATTCGCTTTGGCGTAGGCATCCTGTCTGACGCCGGTAACTTGCCATGAAATTTCCTGATTGGGTTGTCCACCTGCGATCTTGAATTGGTTTTCTTTGATCTTCTGCGCCACATGGAGATTCGGCGCGGGTGCGCCGATAGGAGTTAGGTGATAATTGAAATCTGCATTAAATGCTTCGAAATATTTCGGGAGTTCCACTTCTGCTCCGCCGAGATCATCAAGGACAACGTTTCCCCTGTAAATGTTCATCATGTCTGGACTGCTCACCGATGAATGTGAGAGATACTTGTTGGCGGGGTCGAGGGGATGGTCGATTCTTGTTTGACCAGCTGATTTATGAAGTTGTCCACTGAGGAATAAATCTCCATTCGGGGAAAAGGAAGCCACCAACCCTTCTGGTCCGGCTATTTGGAATGTACTGTCACTCTCTCCGTCGATATCAAAAAGGATCTGAACAAAGTCATTGGCTTGAATAGATAAAGAGCCACCCGTTTCCTCCGTCGTCACGATTGCGAAACCGCCTCCAAGAACGAGGGCTGGGGTACCAGAAAGAGATGCCCCGATATTCTCAGATTCAACGATGAGACCGTGACCCTCGGTTGAAGTGTTGTCCAGAATCAACGGCGCCTGGGGGATTGTTTCGAACCCGCCGATGCCTTTTGACTTTATAGGAATGAAAGGTTGTCTATCAGGAAAATTTCCCCGAATCACCAGGGGATTTCGATTCCCCTTCCACGTTTGCCCCAAATGATCATGGGCATTCGCCGCACCAGCGGGACCCTTCCAATGTTCCGCGACGGCGATGGCTTCTTCGGGGCCAACGGTTTGGTCGCCGTTGACATCAAGGACTTGGGCGTGGGCATGGATTATCAGGAAAAAGAAAAGAGAAAGGGTGGAAAGACGCATTGTGGCACCTCCGGGACTCAGGGGATGGGGTTGATCTTAACACGATCATGGAGGTGAGGGTCAAAGGAATTGCGTAATGGCCTGTGCAAATTTTGCCCCTTGAGTCGCTTCGTACTCCACTTTCTCGCCTTCCTTAAGGGACTTGAAGCCGCAACCCTTTTGGTCCCTGAATCACTTTACTATTCCTGTCGCCAGGTTGATTGCCCCGACCGATCCACCTTGGTATTTACGTCCACTTTCGATTGGAATACGCCTACCCGCGTTTTCTCTTACAATTGACTGGTTACCGCGAAGGATCTACTTCTTAACCAAATTTAATCGTGTAATTTCTCGTGGACAGATTCACGTCGAATGGGGAAACTATTGGAGAGAAATCCAGCGACGTATTCGACATCAACCCTGACCCGAAATGA
This sequence comes from Candidatus Omnitrophota bacterium, assembly GCA_029261095.1. GTDB lineage: Bacteria > Hinthialibacterota > Hinthialibacteria > OLB16 > OLB16 > JACKFH01. Next base: position 5,814 of record JAJDBZ010000341.1, read on the forward strand.
AAGGAAACAAGTCATGGATAACGCTAAAGGAAATGTCAGATTCACCACCGCCTTGATGACGCTGTTTGTCGTATTTCTACCCTGTAATTTGAGTGGGGCAGAGGCACAAGACGACCAATCCTCGGAGAACATCGTGTTTGAGGATAAGTTTGACCAGGAAAAACTTGGGTCCGGTTGGAGCTGGCTGCGAGAAGATCGAGAGTCCTGGCGATTTCATGAGGGAGCGTTGGAAGTTCGGATCGAACCCGGTCTCGCGGAGAACTGCAAGAATGTATTGCTCCGGGAGGTGCCCGATCGCTCCCAGGGCGATTATGCCATTGAGGTGACTGTGACCAGTTTGAAAGACCCGATTCAGCAGTACGAGCAGGCTGGATTGACTTGGTATTCAGATGGGAAGCCTGTCCTCAAACTTGTGAAAGAACTTGTCGACGGGGAGTTGATGATTATCCCAGGCCGAAAACCAATGGATGAGGAAAGCGTTCGGTTGCGCCTGGTTGTCACCGCTGAGAGTTGGACGGCCCTCTATCAGCCTGGCGAGGAAGGTCTTTTCCTCGAAGCCGGATCCGGAGACCTTCCCCCGCCTGGCAAGGATCAAGTAGCCCTCACCTGTTATAACGGGCCACCCGAGGCCGAACACTGGGTCCGTTACGAGGATTTCCGAGTTTCACAGATCGGCAAATAAGCGAGATAAAGGGGAGAAATCCCTGACTGATTCATCATCCCTTCGAGTCGTCGGCGTATATATCGAACACCAGTTGCATCGCCTTTAAGGCCTGCTCGGAATTACCGGACTCGACCGGGGAATCCTCAGAAATATGTCGGATGAAATCGGCAACCTCGAGTTCCCAGGATGGGTCGGTGTCGAAATAGATGATCTCCTCCCGCGGTTTACCAGCGTCGAAACCCTCATCAAATTTCTTTCGGGCGACCGTGACTGTTTCATCCCCGTAACTGCGGGTGGAAGAGAGGATGCCATTGACGGAAAGGTACCCTTCGGACATGTAAATCTCCAAGTTGAACCGGTGTTTCCACTGAGTGCTGGAGCTGTGGAGCATGGCGGTACGCCCCTCGGTGTCGCGGAGGATCGCAAAAACATTGTCCTCGACATCGACCTCCCAATAATGGGTGGAGACCAGGCTTTTCACATCGACGAAATCTCCGCAAAACAGCCGGAATAAATCGAGCATATGAATTCCCTGATCGAGGAGAATGCCACCGCCGCAAAGTTCCTTCGAACTCCGCCATTCCTTCTCGTACCCCTCGCCACCCGATTTTCCATATACACCGCGCAAGAAGAGGATCTTCCCGAGCCTTCCGCTCCTCACCATGCGGTGGGCTTCTTGGATGCCTCCATGGTACCGGTGGTTGAAACCAAATTTCAGTTTGAGGCCGGGGTTCCGTTTCTCAGCTTCAAGTATCGCCTCCACATCGGCCACCGTCCGCCCCGGAGGTTTCTCGCAGAAGACATGCTTGCCGGAGTCGAGTGCAGCGATCACCGAATCGGGTGTGAACCGATTGGGTGTGGCCACAAACACGGCGTCCACATCGGAGGCAATCACATCCTGGATCTCTGTGGAACACCGGACCTCCGGATAGTTCTTGAAAGATTCGGTGTTGGGGTCGGCGCCCACCACCACCTTGGCTTGGGGATGTCGGGCTATCTCACGGGCTCGGGTAAGTCCCATCTTTCCAAGGCCGATCAGGCCAATGTTGAGGACCTCGGTCATGGTTTCTTCTTCGCCGCCACCCTCAAGTGAGAACTGAGTCGATGCTTCTGGAGGAATGCCTGAAAGTCTTCGTGCGCCTCTTCATCCCGGTGGTTGAGGAGGTAGGAAATCCACGATGGGATCACAACACTGGGATCTTGTTGGATAGTGTGTTGGACAAACTGCAAATCGAGCTGACCGGGTGTACTGAGTTCCAGGATTTCTAATCCCGCACGATCCAGAAGCCTCTCAATTCCCTCGATCGACATGAGATTCAAATGTTCGGGAACGAAGATGTAGGGTGCCTGTCCACCGAGAATCTGAAGGTCGAATCCGCTGACTGTGCGAGTCGTGAAAAAAAAGATTCCCTCGTCGGACAGCATCTCTTTGATCGATACCAGATAATCGTAAGGGGAAAACTGGTGTTCCAGCTTTTCAAAGGAACTGACTGCGGTCTGGTTCTTCGGTTTCTCTTTGAGGACAGTGACTGCGAGATCGGCAAAAGTCTCATCCATCGGGAAGACCGGTTCGTAACTGTTCAGCGTTCCGAACAACTTGAACGAAGCCATCTCCTCGAACAGTTGCGGAAGAGTGGTCCCGATATCGGTGTAAGACTTTACCTCCTCCTTGGTCGATTCATCGACAATGCGTCCCATCCAGTTGGCGTTGGCGGCGATCAGATGACGGTGTCGGGCGGGCGCGGTGTCCCGGGCTAGGTGATCGACTCGATATCGGATGGCTTTGGATTCGGTGTAGTAGCGTTCAAGTGCACCATCGGTGGGACGTGGCGAAGCATAGACGCTTCGGCAGTCCTCGCAGAGGAGAAAAGTGAATCCGTTTTTCTCGAACGCCGAAGAGGTCGTTCGAGCATCACAAGCTGGACAGAGAACTTCTTCGACTTCATCTGTATCCAAAAAATAGGATTGCGATTCCTCAATGGAGAGCCGCTTGAACTCCGACATCAAGGTAGAGGGCCGTATCTCCGATTCCTGGAGTCCACTCGATACCGCTACATGTTTCATGGTGCGCCTCTCTTCTAACAAAACTTCAATTCAAAATGAATGGGATACCTCTCCTTCAAGGTATATCTACTATCCCCTTGAAGCTATCCAAAGACCGATGCAAACCACAATAACCCCCACCCAACGTGTCAGGGGAACCTCTTCTCGAAAGATCAATGGCGACAGCAGGAGGACGAGCACAATAGCCAGACCCATGAAAGGGTAGGCGAAACTGATGTCGCTTCGTGAGACCGCACCAATCCATGTGAATGAGGCCAGAACTCCGCATAGGAAAGCCGTAATGACTTTCCAGTTAGTATAGGAATGAATGATGAACCCGAGCATTTTCGATTTATCGGTTGGTATCTGTCCGACCTCAGTCATCCCTGCTTTCGCCAAAAGTTGTCCGGCGACTGTGATGAGGATGGTGAGGAATATAAGCAGAAAGGCAATGAGTCCATGCCCAGACTGTGCAGTTTCCATCGGTTCAGACATATCTGTTTCAGCTCCTGTCGCGGATTATTATTCAGATTCCATGATGGCCAAACCGAATCCCGTTTGGCCGTAACCGTTTCCGTTGTATAACATATACCGCTCGCCTTTGTGTTCGAAGACAAAGGGGTATTCGATCATCTCCGAATCCCAACCGGAGTCGGAAACATCGATCCCGGTCTCATCCAGGCGCAGCCGCCAGTCGATTCCATCCGGGCTGGTCGCATAACCGATTCGGTAGGTCTCTCCCGATCCGCTCCGGTAGGAAAACCACATCCGGTGTTCGCCGCCGGGTTGAACCATCACTGTGGGCCGCGAAAAGGCCTGTGCCACTCCGACCTCATACGGGAGGGTCTCTCCACTCCTATTCCAGGTATGCCCGTCCTTAGAGGTTGCCGTCTTGATGACATGAACCATTTCGCCATTTCCTGCATCCCAGGAGACTGTGGAACCATACCACATTCGATACCCCAGATCCTTGTCCCGTCGGACCCAGGGATAGGAGAGGCTGATAGGATCGATGTCGTCTAGAGCGATAAAGGGAGTCTCGCTATCCAATGTCAGGCGGTTTTCCGAATCGAGGGAAAGGCGACCCACCTCGCCACGCCAATGCCCGCCCGGGGGACACTGCCAACCCATGAAGAGAATATACCGCTTCCCATCGGCCTCATACCAATTCCCGATGCTCACCCCATGGGAATAAAAACTCCCTTCGGAACCGTGCTCGAAGACCGGCTCCGGGTGGACATCAACCACCTTTCGATCCTTCATGTCGACATCCACATAACCCACCGAAGACCTCTTCTCTCGATCCCTCCCGCTATAAAAGACACGAAAGAGATCGCCCCCGATGTGCACGGGCAGCGGGTTGGCGGCATGGCTCGCCAGTTTCGCGTGGATCGGTTCCGGAGTGTAAAGGTTCCCTAGTTTTTTCCAGCGCATTTTTGTCCCAGCGATTTTCCCACCCCTCACATCTCGATCTCATCACTCTTTTTCTTAAAAAGCTTCGAGCGTTCGGGGACATAGACATCCTTTTCATCGGTGTCTTTCATGATGATGGCTCCCGCTCCAATCAAGGTGAAGGGAGCGACTTTCAATGAGTTCCTGAGGGTGGCGTTCACACCGATAAAAGAATTCTTTCCAATGTGACAGTTTCCGGAAACCACCACTTGGGAGGTGATAAAACAGTTGTCGTCGATGGTGGAATCGTGCCCGATGTGATTCCCGCTCCACAATGTGACATTGTTCCCGATCGTCACAAAGGGTTGGACTGTATTGTCCTCGAGAATGAAACAGTTTTCCCCGATGGGGTCTTCGGTCAGATAGGAGCAATGGCTGCTGACATAGGAGACCACCTCATACCCGAGCTCCTTACACTTGAGATATTTGTCCGTCCGAATCTGACTCATCTTCGCATAGGAAAGAGCGACAAAGGCCTTGTACTCCGAGGGCGGATGGGTTTCGGTGATGGTTTCGAAATCAACGAGCGGGAGACCCTGGAATTCGTCCCCCTCACGGTACGCTTTGTCGACTGTAAACGCGGCCACCTCGTGTTCGGTGTCGGTTCGAAAATAGAAATGCGCGAGGCGGGCGATATCTCCCGCTCCGAAAATGATTAGTTTGGACATAGTTCTTTTCTCCTTCTACGAAATAACCTCTCCCCCTAACCCCCTCTCCACCTTGGGGTTATGGGGACCTTTGACCCCCCCCCCCCCGCCCGGGGGGGTGGGGGCGGGGGGGGGGGGCTCGTGTCTTTCTTCACCAGTATCGTAAACTCGTATAGCCCGTAATCGTGCAACAGAGAAACCCAACGGGAGTATTTCCGTTTGCAATGATCGAAGTAAAAACAGGGATCGGCATAGTATAAATCGGGGCGCATGTATTCGGCGTCTGAATAGCTGGTCAGCACATTGAATGCAAAGCCTTTGGTGGAAAGTTTCGCCAACTTGTCGATAGTCTCCAGGCAATACTCCATCCAGTCCTCGACCGGGGTTTCCATTTTGACATTGAAGATGCCACTGGCTACGGTGTAATCCGAGCCCTTCAAATCCTCTTCATTCTGAACAAAGGAACAATTCTTTCTGTCGCCATGCTTATCGCTGGCCCGTAGGATCATCGCCTCGGAAATATCGAACCCAGTATACCGATAGGAGCGGCCAAGCGTCTCCAGAAAATCGACCAAACCCCCGTACCCGCAACCGTAATCGTTGATCGAAAAGGATTCCTCTCCTTCGATCACCTTTAGAAGCTGTTGGAAGCGCAGAAACTGCGATTCGACAGAGTTCCAATCGACCCCTTGTGCTGAGGCCCCGTGAGTTTGGATTTTCTCCGTATAGTAGTCTCCGACTTGGCGGATGATTTTATCGTGGGGCATTCAGTCGCTGCTACTTTCCGAATCGTAGATATGTCTGATTAAGGTATAGGGCCTCTGTTTGGTTTCGACAAATATTTTCGAGAGATAGATGCCGATCACCCCGAGACAGAATATGGTGAGCCCCCCCAGGAACCAAACCGAAACCATGACCGATGCCCAACCCTCGACACCGATGCTGAAGAATATCCTCCGGATGACCAGATAAAGCGCCATGGAGGCGGAGATGCACATGATGAAAAAACCCAGGTAAAAAATGTAGACCAGAGGACGGTTACTAAATGAGGTGATCGAATTGACCAGGTGCGAAACCTTCCTTCGGAAGGTGTAGGTGGTCGACCCTTTGTACCCCTTCTGAATCGGTACACCGATCTGTTCAAAACCAGCGATGGTCCAAAGTCCCGCGATCAGAATTTCACGCTCGCGAAACTGGAGGAGCGCATCGACATAGCGTCGGGTCATCAGCCGAACAGTCAGCACATTGAGGGGGAGGGAGTCGGTGGAAAGGGCATTGAATAGGGTATAGAAGATTCGTCCGGTGATTCGTTCCCAAACCCCTCCTTTGCGGCTATCCTGGACACCGTAAACCACATCGACCGCGGAGTCGCTGAGTTTCGCGTGGAACTCCCCGAGGAATTCGGGTTTTTCTTCAAGGTCGCAATCAATAAGAAAGACAAGATCGCCAGTGGCATGGGCCAACCCGGTCATCATCGCTTTGTGATGACCAAAATTCCGAGAGAGATCGACCACTTTCACATGCGGGTCGGTTTGGTGGATTTCCACGGCCACATCGAGCGAGTTGTCCGGTGAACCATCATTGACAAAGATTATCTCGTAGTCGTGAGTGATCTCCAAGGCGGAGGATCTCACTCGCTCATGAAACTCCTTGAGATAAGGGGCCGAGCGGTACAAGGTGGTCACAATGGAAATCTTCATGGGTGGGGAAATTCTTACCCAGATTGCCCTAAAGTTGAAGGTTGGTGCTGTTTGAGGATTTCGAGGGACCGCTTCGCTCTTTCCTCGGAGCCCCAGTGACCCGGCCCGAGGATGAAAGTGAGGTTAGATTGTTGGGCGATTTTCTTGGCCACCGCTGGCTGGAGGGTGTACTTCCTTTCGGTGAGAGTTTCCCAATCTCCCCAGACCAGAAAGTGGGGTCCATCCATGAGTTTCCGACGACCGATCTCGACCCGGTACATGCGACCCGGCCTCGGGCCGGTAACGGCCGCGTCAAGTGTGATCATGGTATTGATCACTTGCTTTGTTTTGTCTCCATATTCTTCGTAGTCACCATCCACAAACTTTTCGATTTCAGGAGCCCGTAACCACCGGAGGACACGGCTATAATAGAGGTAATCGTTCCGGAGGTATTCCAACCGACCGCCGTTGAGATCCATGAACGGAACGAGCCTGAGTGGTGTTCCCTCTTCATCGACCTCATACATCACCATTCGGTATCCCCCGGTGTCCAGATCGTCACGGTTGAAAACGTTGACAGCTTCGAGGGCCAATGAGCGATGCAGATTCCGCCAAGTTTGCACTGTCCAGGGCCATTTACCATTCCATCGATAACCGCAAATCCGGGCCATGTTGAGGGTGTTGAATACGAGGCAAATAATAAAACTGGCCGCGATCAATCCATGAATCGGATGGGCGCCGAAACGAGTCGACCTTCGAACTTCCCGATCTTTCTCGCCTCGAATGAGAAAGGGAAAGATCGCGGGTGTGTGCCCAAAAAGAACTCCCCACATCACCAACTCGTGCAGGGGCAGATAACCGAGATTGATAAAGAGAAGGCTCATCAGAAAGAAGCCGAGCCCCTGGTAAAAGACAAACATCCTCCCCGGCCAACCGCAGTACATGAACAGGAGGAGGAAGGTTTCGAAGATGGCTTGAATGTAAAGACCGGAACGGCAGAGGAAATCGTATGCCATCGGAAAACGATCGAGCAAGGCATTGGTGAACTGATAGTGGTCGTTCCAGAACCCGGTCGCCATCGCTACCTGAAGAACGTTTCCTTTCAGCCAGAAATCATCGAAAAAATGAAAGGCCACGGCGGAAAAATTCACCGCCCAAAACACCATCAGTCCGAAGAAACGGACCCGCGCAAAGTTTTCTGGTGTCAGTTTGACAGAGAAACAATAGAGGTGCTCGATAGGTGCTCGAACGGGCTTCCATCGCATGAGGAGTGAATCGACACTGTAGTGCTTTCCCGCACCCAAGAGGATAAACAACCAGAGGACAATGATGGCGGCTTGATCTCCCAAGGTCCCAAACAGTGGAGGATCGATCAGGAAAAAAGCTGTGAACAAAACAATCGCCACCGGCGTCATGAACCCGACCGCGATGAGAAACCCAAGGAACGCACCGGTCGCCATCAGGAGTCGAACCCCTTCTGGACTGCTAACGACTGCTACTCCGAAGACATCCATAAACCGGTGGATGATGAAGATACCCATCACAATACGGAAGAAGTTCACATTCTTTCTGATCTGTGATTCCTTGACCGGAAGCAAAAAAGGAGCAAACAATAAATCCGCGAAAGACCTGCTATTGCTTTTTTGACCTGAAGTTCGAAGGAGAGAGGCCACCAGCAAATAGACGCCAAGCAGGGCTAAGAGGAGGAGAGAAGGAGTCAGAAAAGCAAGGTTCAAGAGGTTACCGCCTGATTAGGGAGATTCATTGGTCCTTGGTTCACGGCGCCCTTATTGTGCGTCGGGCTCCGCATCCCCCCAGATGTCTTTTCCCGATTCCTTCCCCTTCATGAAAAGCAGGTCGAGGATCGTCACCCCATGTTCGAAGGGTTCCGAAATCTGTTCGTAGACTGGATAGTGAGAGTAGTCCATGTACTCCAGGGCGATTCCGGCTTGTTCGAATTTCTCAGCGACGATGTAATCGCGGGCGGCGGGACCGGAGAGATACGAATCGCCTCCGACCTCCTGGATGATACCAATGAGTTTGTCGTCTTTCGACCCCGGAACTCCAATAGCCTCCGAACTGAAAAACTCGGTCTTAATTCCCAGCCATTCTGAGATCAACTTCACCAGGTCTTGGTTGAGTCGGGAAAGATGTTCTGGGGAGTTTTCCAAAACGCTCTTAATGGCCGGAAAGTACTGGTCGAAACAAGGGGTCTTTCCATAACTGTGCCGGAGCGCCTCCAGGTGCTTGTTTTGCCAGTTCGAGGAGTGATCGATCCTCGCTTCGCATATCAGCTGGTCGCGCCCCCCCATGACCGGAACCGAGATCCACTTGGTGGAACCGTTTGACATCTTGATCTTGTTCCGATTTCGCCAATCACGAGGGGTATATTGGACATCCTCGAGAAAGACAAAAGTGTCCACACGGTGGATCATGTCGAAATACCCTTTCCAGGGGAGGTAGTTGGATTGGATGATGGCAACTTTTTTCATAGAGTGGGGACATTAGCGAGGGGATCGTGGGTTCGTCAACAGCCGCGATTGAAGAATTAATTGGCCCTTGGATGCAAACCCGCCGATGATATCTTTAGAATCATGAAACACATTCCCGCCTTAGACAGCCTTAGGGGCATCGCGGTCTTGTTGGTGGTCTTTCATCACTTCAAGTATTTGGGGGTGGGATGGATCGGGGTCCAGATTTTCTTCGTTCTATCCGGGTTTTTGATCACATCAATCCTCCTGGAACGAAAAGAAGAAGATCTTGGAAGGTACCTTGGTCGGTTTTATTGGAGGAGAATTCTTCGCATATTCCCCGTTTATTATGGTTTCCTGATCGCGGTCAGCGTTGCCTACCTGACAGTTGGAGAACCGGTTGCTTTTGGAGACCTGGCCCCATGGCTATTCAGTTACACCTACAATATTGCACGTTTCTTTGAACCGGACATGACATGGCCCTATTTCGGTCACCTCTGGTCGCTGGCCATCGAGGAACAGTTCTACCTGGTTTGGCCGTTCGTGGTATACGGTCTCAGTCGTAAAAACTTTCAGAAACTCACCTTGGCCCTGGTGATTCTGGGACCCATATTACGGTGGATCATGGGAGCCTACTTCCTCGATGAGGGGTATTCCCCCTCGAAGACCGCTCAATGCGTCTACACCCTACCCACTTCTCATCTGGATGCCTTTGCGGTGGGTGCCGTTCTATCCGTCAGCGGTCGGGATTGGTTGGAGAAACCGAACAAATGGTTGGTGGGGGTTTTCTTGACAACATTGGTTCTGGGGGCATACCAGTGGGGGCACCTTGACCCACATAGACGGTTGTTCACAGACTTCGGATATCCCATCTATTTAAGTGAAAGTTATCAGTACATCTGGGGATACACAGCCATCAACTTGCTGGGGGGGGGGCTGGTTCTCTATGCGGTCCGTGGAGGTGTTTTCATTCCAGGATCTAGCTCCGCGGTTTTACAATTCTATGGGAGAATATCTTATGGCCTCTATGTTCTCCACTGGCCGGTACTCGGTGCTATCCGAAGAGTCCACGATTTTCGCGCATGGAGTCTTGAAGGTTTCATGATTTTTGTCCTCTTCTTCTTCGGATCAACTTTCTTGGCGTGGTTCAGCTACCGGTTCTATGAGAGTTGGTTTACCCGTCTGAAAGATCGTTAGCTGCTGTTCATACACCAAAGGAGTAAGTTCTTGATCTCCATCTCTTGGATCCTTTCGAGGAGGTCGACTACTTCCGGTGCTTCGCGGCTCCCGGACGCCTTTTCACATCGATCGACGAAATCGAAGGGGTCCCAACCCTTGACCTCGATTTCGCTCTTTAGAGTTTGCGCATACCCATCTCCGAATTCCTGGAGTACGAGGATCGTGGCTTTCGATAGAGTCTCGAAAGCGGGGTGAACGCCCACCTTTCGAAACCAGTATTTCGAATTACCGAAATCGGGTTCGCGACGGTGCATGATGCCATGCCAATAGGAGCCGGTCTCCGATGGAAGATTTTGTGAAAGTGAGTGCGAGGCATCCAGCGCATCGTTCCATAGCAGAAGTCCGCTCTGGAACGAAAGGGCCAGTTCGAGGTTCGATGGAACCTTATTGAAGATCTCTACGGGCGATGCTGCGGCGATTTCCGAAGTCAGGTATGAATCCCAATCGCCACCTGGCACAAGCGGAGGCGGTGGTTCCCGATTCGCTAGTTTATCGATCCACACCTGTGCGGGGTCGGTCAAGTAGGATTTTATCTCTGCCAAAACCATGAGGGGGTCCTTTCATGAGTCTCCCGAATTAGACGGTAAGTCCGATTCGTTCAACTGGTAGCACTGAGCATCTGTTCAATCTTTTCGAGTAGCTGGCGGCTTCGGTAGGGTTTGGGAAGGAATTCTATTTCTCCCGTCTTGATCCGTTCGTCGAGGGATGTTTTGGGGGCGTACCCGCTCGAAAGAAGTATCGGGAATCCTGGTCGGATTTTCTCGATCTCCTTCACCAACTCTTCTCCACCCATGACAGGCATGAGCACATCAACAATCGCGATCGAAAAGGAGTCCGGATCGCTCTTGAACATTTCCAGCGCTTGTGCCCCGTCTTCGGCACATTTCACTTGATACCCGGAAGATTCGAGAACGGTCATCGCCAACTCACGAACGAGGGGTTCATCGTCCACGACAAGGACCGATTTACCCCTATTTGAATCCCCCTTCGATTCGGTGGCCTCATCACCCTTCGATGTAACCTCGTTCATCGGCAAACCAATCCGGAAGGTCGTTCCTTTCTCCAGTTCGGTATCCAATTCCATCCATCCCCCATGGTCCACCACAGTTCTATAGACCATCGCCAAACCCAATCCGCTTCCCTTCCCCGCCGACTTAGTCGTGAAGAATGGTTTGAAGATCTCGGCAACGAGAGAATCTTCAATTCCTGGACCACTATCGGACACCTCCAAAACAGTCCATTTGGTATCCACTTTTGGCGGGGCGGGAGTCATCAAATTCGAGGGTAAGTCGTCTCTTTCCTGGAGACGAACATCGATCTTTCCTTCTTCGGCAAGAGCATCTCTCGCGTTCAAGCAAAGGTTCATAATAACCTGTTGAATCGCTGTGGGGGAAACGAAGGCATAAATCGGATCTGGCGAAAGTTGCAGGGTGAGTTTCACGCCCACTGGAATGGAGGGTTTGACCAGTTCCAAACAGTCTTCCAACAAGCCGCGAATCTCGGTAAGAATCTTTTGATCGGATGACCCACTGGCAAACTCAAGGAGTTTTCGGGTTAATTGGCTTGCCTGTTCTGCGGTCGATTCGATGACTTCCGCGTATCGCGTGTTCTTGTCATCGTCTCCCAGCTGGCTTCGGAGGAAGCTGGCATAACCGAGAATCGCACCGATGAGATTGTTGAAATCGTGCGCGATTCCTCCAGCTAGAACCCCGACCGATTCCAGTTTCTGGGCTTTCATCATTTGATCTCGTAGTTCGATCAATCGACGGATGTCTTCGACTACAAAGACCATCCCTTTCTTGATCCCTTCGGTATTAAGGAAGGGTTGGACGATGTGCCGGGTAGGGACAGTCTCGCCCAACTTGGTTTTTACCTCAATCTCCCCCTCCCAAGGCGAGAGAGCCTCGAGAGCGTGATTCAGTTGGGTGGCCTCTTCGGAATTTTCGTCGGAGTAGAATTTTCGATAATGTCTACCGACAGCGTCCCCGGCGTTCCATCCAAACAGTTTCTCGGATTCGTAGTTCCAGGTATCGACATGGGATTGATCGTCCACCGAAAACACGGATATAGGAATCGATTCCAGTATGGAACGAAGGTGAATCTCGGAAAATCGAATTCGCTCAACCAGGAAGGATTTCTCGAGAGCAGTGGCGCCCGCGAGGGTTAGAGAGTCGAGAAGCTCTTCATCGTACTTTCGGAACGCACGGGTATTATCGAATGAGACTAGCACAAGAAATCCGACCTGAGCCTGCTGTGAGACCAGGGGATAAACCAGAGAAGCCCTAATGATTCTCGGCCTGACTGCCTCTTCCCAAGAGGTCCGGATTTCGATGGAGTGGGTATCCGATGGGTCGCTCTTTAGATGATGCCAAAACAACTCAGACTGGATTCCAGGAAAAACCTCACCTTGTTTCAGTGAAACTTGGGAGAGGCGATCGGAACGTGGAAACCCGATGGCGGCGCGAACAGTCAACCGGTTGAGCTGAGAATTGAAGAGAAGAACCATGCCCGCTTCAGCCTCTTGAACGACTTCAAGTGCGCCATCCAAGATAGAAAAACAAAGGGGTTCCCGTTCGAGCAAACGATTGAAGTCCCGTGTCCGCTTTTCGAGAAAGGAGAGGTCTCTCAATGAACCTTTGAGTTGCTTTTGCAGATTGCGGTTCTCCACCTCCAGGTCCCACTCAGGTGTGACATCCTGGCATATCGCCATCACATACCCCTCATCGGGATGGTCCACTGGAACATAGGTGACTTTCATCTGGCGCCGGACATTCTCCGAAAACTGCCAAGTTTGGTCCAAGGCGATCCGCGCTCCTCCTTGGGTGTCCGGAGCCTCGGCCCAGGGTTTCTCATCGCTCTTCAGTTCACTACACAGTTGATGGATCAATACTTTCTCGCCGCTAAAATCGTTAACCCCCACACGTTCTCTCGCGAGTGGATTGCCATCGACGACGAATCCATCCACTGGGTTAAAGAGGAAGATCGTATCGGAGGAACTCCGGAACAGTGTGGAGGCGAAGTCGTCGCCGGGCGATCGATCCAATCCCAAACTTTCCTCATGAAGCTGACGGTAGGCACTCAAAATCCGCCGAGTCGATTCCATATGGCGTTCATCGATCTCCATCGACTCGATAATCCCCTGGACCTCACCCGGCGTCGGTACTTTGGGGACTCCCACATCGAGGTCGAGGTCGGACGATTCGGCGGGAAGTGTATCTATGTGGAGGATGTTGTCCAACCGAGAGAGTTTCAAGATTTTCATAACGCTTGGGGGGACTGATCGGAGAACCATGCTTCGCCCCTGGACTCGATACTCGTTGTGCTTGCCAACTAACAAGGCGATGTTGGGAGTGTCCAAGTGAACCAGTTGAGAGCAGTCGATTGAGAGGGTACGAGGTTTCTTTTGATCGATAGTGGAGAGTGCCCGCTCGAGGTCTTCCATATTCTTCTGGTTGAAGAAACCGGAGATCTTGATGATTGCCTCATCATCCTCGAGTTTCGGAATTTCCAGACTTTTGTGGGTGGGAATGTCATTCATGATTCAATTGAAACTTTTACTCCCCCCCATTTTCCTTGTCAAACGTTACGATATGGGTCTCTATATAACCGAGAATTGAGTTAGCATTCCTAATGAAAGTACCTGTGCTCATTCCTTTGAATTCAGAGGGTGGATTGTTCATATAGTCGTCGGTATTTGAGAAAGACAGATCCTCTACCCAGGCTCCGCGAGCATCAAGGTTCTCGATCAGAGCCAATACGCTCTCCAGACTGGGGGATCCGCTCCGATTCTTGTCTTCCGGATCGAAGTTTTCTTTAAGAGTCCTGTAATCTCCCTCCGAGAGTTCACGGTAACGATTCCATAGTCCTTCCAGGTTCAAATTGAAGGTATACCCATAACCACGGAGAAGGTTCTCCGGGCTATGATCGTTCCAGTACCTTCCTTCTTCAATCGAGGTCCCTTGTCGATGCCCGTAAATGGGGCGGTTCTCTTCCAGGTCGATGAAAGTCGCGTGAGTGTGTCCCGACTCGGAATGGTTCTTTGGAATGGTGGAATTCTGTAACCATTGAATTGCGGGCGGAATCGCGTCCAGGTATCGCCTATCTCCGGTCTCCAGATAAAACTCTCCCAGGGCTTCGATATTGTGGTAGGTGTCAAGTGTAGAAAGGGCGACCGGTTCGTAAGACCTGGCCGCGGCTGGTTTCAAATTCAAATCGTATTGCTGCGCCCAACCGGCATGAGGTTCCGGGAGCTGTGAAAGGAGAACAAAATCCATCCCCTTGATGGCCGAGTCCCTATAGCGAGCATCCCCCATTCGACGATGTGCCTCCAGCATATACCGAACGTTTCCAAGGATGATGTCGTCGTTGTAGGTGTAATATGCGGTGTAACCGACTTCCGGGTCGAGCAACATGTCTGGGTTCAAGGGATACCGTTGGGGCCAGGCGCCGTTGGGATATTGAGAATCCAGGATGAATTGGAGGGAATCGAGCAGGGGACTACGGTATCGAGGATCCTGAGTTTCGAGATAGAGGTTGAGAAGAAATCGGGAAGCATCCTCAGTAACGCTGTCATCGAAAGTCGCATTGCCATAGTGGTGGTAGAACTCCTCCCACCCCCAACATTTCGAACCGACTTGATCATACCAGTTGGGTGTCTTCGCGGGCTCAAAGTCGATAAAATAGTGCCATCCCCCAGAAGGGTGCTGACCAAAAATGAGAGCGGAGGCCGCTTTCTCACTGCATTGTAGATAAAATGGGTCTCGTAAAATTCGATAGGCCCGAAGGAAAAACTCCCCCATTCCAACAGTCCCCGGATTCTGGACCCAAATCATCGACTCTCGGGCAGGGAGTTCCCCCCAACGTTGGGTGAGGTCTTCGCTGTAAAGCATCACGTAGCCCCCCCGGTAGGACGCTTCGTTGACCATAAACTGGGTGGCTCGCTTTAAACCAGCCTCCACTTTCGTTTCGGACGAACCCGACAGGGCGGACCCGATTTGTGAAAAAAGCAAGAGGAGGGTCAACGTCATTCTCATTTCGGCGCGATTCCTCCTGATTCGTAAGTGGAAGTTCGATTGGGATGATAGAAGTTTGAGATCAGGTTAGAAGGGGCCTATTGTCCAAGGTTAGCCCGATTTTCTAATCTGATACGTGCAGTTCGATATTCCAGTCGTTTCGCAAAAA
>JAJDBZ010000342.1 GCA_029261095.1 Candidatus Omnitrophota bacterium
CCTCGCCTGGTTTCCGCTTCCCGGGGGGGGAGCCCGATCCACGAGCTGGTTCGATCAACTCTCTTCCTCCTCCTCGCCGGGTTCCTCGGCCTCGCCATCGCGGCTCCTCAGGCGTTCCCTTTCCTCGAGTACGCGAGTTTCTCCGCCACCCGGTCGGGAGGCGCCATGTACAAATTCGCAGCGGAGGGGAGTCTTCCGCCCGAACATTTGATCACTTCGGTCATCCCGTTTCTGTTCGGCGACCCCTCTACCAAGAGCTATTGGCGATCCCTCATCCCCTACCATGAGACATGCGGGTACCTCGGAGCCTTTACCCTCTTCTTCGCGATCTGCGCAACCCTTCTTTCGAAGCGGCGTGGGACATGGGTCTGGTTCGGCATCGCAGTCGCGACTCTTTTTCTAGCGATGGGAGAGTTCACCCCGGTTCATCGGGTCTTCTATGAAGTAGTTCCGGGGTGGGACCGGTTCCGTCAGCCCGCACGGTCTTTCTTTGTCCTGGCCTTCGCGGGTTCGATGCTTGCGGGAATGGGACTGACCCGTGTGGTTCGCCTTGCCGAAGAACGCGATCGAACCGGTGCAAAGGTTATTGGAATCTTGCTTGCGGTTCTCCTGCTCGCTGTCACTGCGGGCATCCTTTATATCTCCTCTCACAAACAAGAACTCCTCGAGGGTTTTTCCAAGCAAATGAACGAGGCTTGGAAAGCCGGTACGATGACAGATGAAAACCGATATGTACCGGAGAATTTTATTCACCGATATATCAATCTGCTCACTTCGCTTTCGGGGTTCGCCGTATGGATCCTCTTGTTCATGGGTTGGCTGACCGCCTTGATCCGGCTTGAGGGATACAGGCCCCGTCTCCTTTGGGCCGCTCCTGCGATTATCGCTGTCGACCTTCTCCTTTTCGGTTCGCGCTTTCTAGTCACTCATGACAAGGAGGGTTGGAAGGATCTGTATTATCCGGATTCGGAAGTCATGGCCATTTTGAAAGAACGGTCGGATGAGGGTCGGCTGGTCATTCCCGACAACGCGCTTCATTGGGGGATGCGGTCACGCGAACCCGAGCTCTATCCCAACGGTCCGCTTTACTACCGTGTCCGGGTGGTGCGCGGTTACAACCCGACCATCCTCAGCCACTACAGCGAGTTCATTAACGCGATCCAGGGAAAAGACCCCGAGACCTTTCCAGGCGGTCTCCTCTTCTTGAACAACATCGAGAACGCCGATCCATTGGGGCTGCGTGTTCTCGGGGTGAATTATCTGGTCGATTGGAAACCGGTCGGAGCGCCTTTTGTTCCGGAGAAGAAACTGTCAAATGGCCTCCTGCTGTATCGATTTGAAGAAGGTCTACCTCGCGCATTCCGGGCCCTCGATGTGGAGGACAAGTGGGGTCTCGAACCGATGGACCGTGAGAAGGACCGGACTCGAATCATCGCATCCGATTGTAACCACATCGTAGTGGAGACCGAGGCCGAAGAGGAATCCTGGTTAGTCTTCAACGATTGCTGGTTCCCCGGTTGGGAAGCGACAGTCGATGGCGAGCCAACCGAAATCGCGGTCGCCTTTCATGCCTTCCAAGCGGTCAAGGTTCCCGCCGGAAAAAGCCTGGTGGAATGGCGCTTCCGCCCGACTTTGTGGAATTTGTATCTGGGAGTGGCGCTGGTGGCGGGGTTGTTGTCGACTTTGCTATTGTTTCTTAATCCAAACCGAATTTTACGGCGGCAATAAACCCTCGCTTTGGGGGGACCTCGCTACTCTCGTTCTGTCGGAGGAGACTCGCGGGCTAACTTTTCCGCTGACCGATAGACATCCCGCTTATCGCCTTCCTTACGGATTCCCACGGTAAGGACCGCCACGATGACTTCGGATTCCTTGACTCGATATACGATCCGATATCTCTGACCGACAGCACGGAGACTTCGATACCCCGCGAGTTCGCCACGCAACGCATTTCCTTGTTGATTGGGATCGATTCGGAGTTTGTCGATCGCGGCTGCAAGTTTATTCCGAACTCTTCGATCCGATATCGCTCGGAGCGCTTTGGCTGCGCTAACGCCAATGACGATGCGATAGGTCATCCACCGAGTTCCTTACGGAGCTCATCCCACTCCACCACGTTGCCCCCTTCGATTTCCTTCCCAGCCTTTCCGATGTCCATCATCAACTCATGGTCCGACAGAATTTCCATGGTCTCTATCATCTCGTCATAAAACTCACAAGACATGACAGTCATTGTTGGTTTCCCCCGTTTCGTGATCCGAAGGGGTTTTTTCTTGGGGTCTTTCTCGTAGGCCTCGCTGATCTGAGACAACCGTGTGCGCGCGTGTGCCAGGGGGATATCCAAGTTCTTCATTTCGATCTCACTCCTTCCCTCCATTCTATTCGGTGTGCGGCAAATCTCAACTGGCTGGACCAACTCTTTGTGGTGAACACATCGAAAGGAGAGGCTTTCTCTTTGGCACGGATAGTGCACATATAGCCACTATCTTAAATCCAAAGGAGCGACATTTCATGAACAACGAACTCGACACCCAGTGGGAAAGCCTGATCGCGGGGATTGCCCCCGACCGTCCGGGGAAGGAGATCCTCTTCGATCCACTCATCGAGGACTGGGCTTTTGCCGGTATCTCGGAGGAGTACCAGGACTGGTTGAAGCAGAAGAAAGAGAGCGAGGAAGAGCGCGCCATTCTTTTGGACCGCTTACGGTGGGTCGCGCAGAAGAGGCTGGAGGGACGGAACAAAGAGATCTTTTTGCTCTACCTCGCCGGGTGCAGCCAGGTCTCCATCGCCGAATCCCTCGGGGTCTCCCGCTCGACTGTCCGGCGGTCTCTGGTCGATTCGGGGGAAATCCTGAAACGGATCGTATCCGGAACCACAATCTTGAAGGACGGTTTCAGGAAAGGGACAATTGAGGTCAAAATTCTCCCGCTCGACTCGGAGGAAGACCTGAAGGAGTTCGCCGAATATGTCCGATCGCGAGAGGTCCGGCATGTCGCTCTCGGAACTTTCGCCGATCTCAGGGAAGCCTTGGTTGTGAGCGGGTAGCGGCGGCTGCTGGCCAAAACCACGGCTGGCCAAAGCAACCGCGCGGGCCCAACGAGACCCAACGCGCACCGCGCGGGGTTGAAACCCCGCGCTACCATACGAAGTCGGCTCCGCCGACTGGAAAAGGACAGTCCCCGCAGGGGACTTGGTATGGTTAGCCCAAGGTTTTAACCTTGGGCGATCGGGCGGCCGGGCCTTGTCCATTCCGCCGATTTAATGAGCGCCCAAACTAAAGGAGTCGACCACAACCCATGAAGAAAGACCAGAAAGATTTCCTCAAAGCCCTGCTCGAATGCCATTGCCCCTCGGGGTATGAAGGTTCAGTCCGGGAGGTTT